>JANNNQ010000422.1:0-8694 GCA_031398625.1 Pseudomonadota bacterium | reverse complement strand
CGAACAGCTAGGCACATTCAATCGCTCGCGGTAGCATCAAACTCGATGTCCGCACTCGCTCAACGCATCGAAGAGGATCTGAAAAGTCGTGCAGCGAACGATGACGACGTCAATGGCGGGCCCGGGACTCGAACTAAATACACCTACGACACCGGCACCAACAACAAGGGTCGGTTGATGGAGGTGGAGGACAACGCGGGCACCACGGCGTGGACCTACAGCAGCCTCGGCAGGGTGACCGGCAAGGCACAGGCCATGGGCATCACCAAGGCGGTAGGGTACGGTTACAACAGCGCCGGGCAGCTGGTTACTGTCACTACTCCCTCTGGTCAGACGCTGGCTTACAGCTACACCAATAACCGCATCACCGGCATCGTCCTGAACAGCTCGGTCACCCTGCTCAGCGGCGTGACCTATGACCCGTTCGGGCCCACCACCGGCTGGACCTGGGGCAACAGTACCCTTGCCGTTCGGAACCACGACGAGGATGGCCTGGTCACGGACATCGACAGCGCCGGGCTGTACGAGTACGCCTACGACGATGCGTTCCGGATCACCGGCATCGAGGATGACGACGATGCCAACCGCAGCTGGACCTATGGGTACGACTCCCGGGACCGGCTGACCAGCGCCAGCCAGACGGGTCTCAGCCAGACCTGGACCTACGACACCAATGGCAACCGCTTGACCCAGGGTGGGACCACCAGCTCGACGTTCACCGTGTCCTCCACCAACAACCGCCTGAGCAGCGTCAGCGGCGGCCTGACCCGGACTTACAGTTACGACAATGCCGGAAACACCACCGCCTACAGCGGCCTGACGTTCACGTACAGCGACTCAGGGAGGATGACCGGCGTCTCGGGTGGCGCCAGCGCTACCTATTCCCATAACGCCTTGGGGCATCGGGTCAAGAAGGTGACGGGCGGCAACACCACCTACTTCGTCTACGACGAGGCCGGGCACCTGATCGGGGAGTACACCAGTGCCGGGAACCTCATCCAGGAGACGGTCTGGCTGGACGACATCCCGGTCGTCACCCTCCGCCCGGATGGCAGCGGCGGGGTGAACGTGTTCTACGTCCATACCGACCACCTGAATACCCCGCGGCGCATCAGCCGCCCCTCCGACAACGTCGTCGTCTGGCGCTGGGACTCGGACCCGTTCGGCACGGCCTCTGCCAACCAGGACCCGGACGGCGACTCCACCAACTTTGTCTACAACCTCCGGTTCCCGGGCCAGTACTACGATGCCGAGACCGGACTCACCTACAACTACTTCAGGGACTATGAATCGCAGACGGGAAGGTATGTGCAGAGCGATCCGATTGGCATGCAGGGTGGGATCAATACATATAGCTACGTTGGCGCGAACCCGGTGGAGCTGGTCGACAGGTTCGGATTGGTGGCTTGCGATGGAAAATGGGTGAAGTACGGCGACCACGTGCCAATGGTCCCAACTGGCCGCCAAGCAGTTCCGCTTTGGACGTGTTCTTGCTACTGGCTGTGCGTGTCCTGCAGAGGGCCGGTAGCGTGGGATGGCAACGTTTTTAGCCTGCCGAGCACCAAAGGCGTCACTTACGTCGACTACTCGGGAGTCAAGCCGCCAAACACAGGCAGTGGCGGCATGCGACCGACACCGAAAGGCCCCAGCCGCGGCGGTGGTGGTGCAATGGGTGGGGCTTATAGCTGCCTTTGCAGCGAGAAGCCGGGACCGGAGAAGTCTTGCGATGACGGTCGCTGTTATCCCAATTCGAACTTCTATAACTAGAGGAGACGTCAGGATGTTTCGAGCCCGGATAGCGTCAGCAGCGATGTGTATGGCACTCTCATGTGCCTGCACAAATAGTGCTGGCGAGAGTAGTAAAGCGAATCTAGAAGAACATGCAAACTACTTTTTGCCGGAGGATGCCACCGATGTAGTCACTGCCCCCGAGCTTCCGTGGTTGCAGAAATCATTCAACGTAAGCCGCGAGCCGCTTGAATTTGCCGTGTCCGTTGAAAAGCTGAATCATGCAATGAGCGAGGGGTGGAAGCTCTGTGAACCATCCGATAGAGAATGGAAGGAATTTGACGATGCGACGTTCACACCGCCGCGCCACACAAGACAAAGAGTCTACGTGTTATCGAAAGATGGAGTTCTCGCTGTCCTTATCGGCATGTACTACACGGAAATTGACGGCAGGTCCCAAGCGCAAGTAAAGATGAACCAGCACGGGATTCTGATCGTCAGGAATGCTACGGAGCAGGAAGCGCAAGAGACGGCCCAATCCTTCAATCTGAAGTGCCTCTGAAATGTCTTTGGTGGAACATCGGAGTCGGACTTCGGCCGACGGTCCCATGTCCCTCGGGGGTTTGATTGAATCGAACCGGGTGGAGTGGCGGCACCTAAAGAAGTCTTGATGCCGGACTTGCCCATCGGGCTGCTTTCGTTTCGCCCGAATGGCAAGTCCCGCACCGATGACCTTCTGCGACGGCCAAGTGTTGATCTTTCTGATAGGTGCCTTTGAGTTGCACTCGAGTTGCACTGGACCCATTTTTTCGGGAAACGCTGCTTCAACCGGCGCTCCGAACCCCGCGCCAACTATGCGTTTGCGTGCGCTACGGTTGCGCAATAACGCGAGTCCCGAGACTCAAAATCTGCCATGGGCAACCATGTGTCGGTTCGAGTCCGACCTCCGGCACCACTCAAGAATCGTCGCTTCCATCTGATCGATCGCAGATCTTCAGAGCCGTGCCGACCACAGGGGAGTGGTCCGTCCGGTATGACCTGTGTAGCGGGTGCCAACTTCTCAAGGGTGCCCGACGACGTGTGACCTGTGCCGTCTCGTGCGTTGCTCGCGAGGCGCTACGCGCTCGCTGCCACCAACCGCTGGTGTGGCAACCTGATGCGACAACGTGCTCTCGAGGTGGGCGGCAGCAGTCATTCACTCCCTGACGGCCAGACCACTCCCCTATGTCCGTCCCGGCGGAGCGGTTCTGCTTGGGGTCACAAGCGTTCTGCGCCGAGAGGCAGCCTTGGCGACGGGCTTTTCAGTCTACGTATCGCTTCGATGAAAGTTCTCGCATGGATTGCCCCCAAACTCCAGGACATCCACCAATTGATCATTCGCTGCCTCGACCTTGACCGTCATGCGACTCGATACAGCCGCTCAGCCTGCCTCAAGCCCCGGATCCAGGATTGGCCCACGGTCCGAGCGTGCAGCCGCAGGTGACTCAAGGAACCAATGGCCCGGCCAAACACATTCCCCTGTGGCCGCATGGCGAGGCACCACGCGTCCCGATCGATGTGGAGCCGGCTCAGAATCGGGGGCAAGGCGTCATCGATCGCACCCCGCTTGTCCGCCCGGATCACCCGGCCCGTCCAGTCCACGAGCTGCAGATAGTCCGGCGCTGAGATCGGAAGGCACGGCTCCGTGCCCGGGCCATGGAATCGCAGGAGTCGGACCCGCGGTTCGGATGCGTCTGGAGGGGTCGGCGAAGTAACTGAAGCCAGATCCCGGATCCGCTCGTAGATCGACGTGAACCGGGACGTCTCCGGCCTCTCCGCGATGCCTGCCCGGATCGGGTTCAGGTCCACGTAGGCCATGGCGGTCAGGACGCCGGCGGTGTCGAGCAAGGCCTGGGAGCGGAACCGCCCTTCCCAGAACCGGCCCTTGCACTCGTCTTCCTCATTGGCGCGGCGCGCCAGATACTCGTTGAGGCTGCGCATGAACCAGCTCAGGTCCCCCAGGCGTTGTCGCCAGCGCTCGATGATCTTAAGAGCCGCCTGCTGTTCTGCCTCGCTCCCCTGCCCGTCGAGCCAGCGTTCCACCAGCGGCGGTATTCCATACAGGCCCTCCCACCGGGCCACCACCTCCTCCGAAGACCACCCTTTTGCCCGTTCTCCGTCGACGTACAGGACCAGATGGTAGTGATTGGACATCACCGCATAGGCGCACACCTCGATGGCAAAGACCTCGGTCAGCTGCGACAGCCGTTCGATCACCCACGCCTTGCGGTGGGAGTAATCCTTCCCGGCGTACTCATCCACCCCCCACAGCCAGGCCCGTCGCACACAGCGGGCCACCACGTGGTAGTAGGGGGTATCAGACAGGGAAACGAGGTTCTTCCTTGCGTACGTCATCGCGCACCTCCTTGTGCAGCGTTATCTCATCGCCAGCTTACTGCCCTCGAATGCCTGAGGACAGGCGCTTTTCTTCTGTGTTCACCCAGAAATGGGTGGGTGTCCTGGCAGTTCCTGGAAATGGGTGGGTGTCCTGGAAGTTGTCCTTCCTGGAAGCTGTCCTGGAAATGGGTGGGTGTCCTGAAGGTTCCTCCTCTGAAGGTTCCTCCTGAAGGTTCGCTGCTGAAGGTTCGCTCTATAGACATGGCCCGGTATGAACCGCGGCCCGATGCCTCGCTAGCCGGGCGATTGGAGACGCAACGCGGTCGCGAAACCTGTGCAGAGGTTCCCAGGACTACCCGGACCGCCGCAACTGCAACTCAGGGCAGGTGCTGCAGCCTGTCCTGGCAATGGGGATCGGAAAAGCTCCCGTGCAGGACGCAGTCGACGATGGCGTCGGGATCATAGGGTTTGTCGACGTACGCCACCTCGGGCGGCAGCGTCGCGGGTCGACCCCGCCCGGAGGCCAACAGGATCGCAGCCAGCGGATACCTGCTCCTGATTTCCTGGCACAGCCCCAAGCCGTCCGGCTTGCCGGGCATATGGATGTCCGAGACCACGAACCCGATATCCGGGTGTTTCGCCATCATGTCGAGCGCACTCGAACCGTTGGAGGCCTGAAAGACGATGAGGCCCTCGGCGGCATTGAGTGCATCCACCAGACTCCAGCGAACGAGCATTTCGTCTTCAACCACCAGTACCTGTGCATCCATGACGACTCTCCTGCGCAATCCTTGTGACCCCGACTGTCGGCTGGCTGGGTGCGGTTGTATGTAGGCCCAGTCGGCGATCGCGTCGGGATTCCGCTGACATGAAAGATCGCCACGCTGGCAGGGTGATGGAATACCGTTCGCAACGTATCACTTGATGTACGCGGCAACCGCTGACCTGCAAAGGCGGCTTGTTGAAACCCAAAGCACGGATAACGGGTACCCCGATACCTCGGAGCACAGGTGCGCGGGTGCAAGAAGGTGCCGGGTGGGGCTCATTCACGGCCGAAACCCTGGCCCGCTGTCCCCCGGAGTCTGCTACCGTGGTTTCCACGCCACCTTGAGGTAACCAACGATGTTTCGCATCTCCGGTGTCGGCCCGATGGTTCGGTGCCTGCCGCTTGCCTGCGCCCTGTTGCTCGCAGCACTTCCCGCGCACGCACAGCTGGACCCGCGACTGCATGCGGGTGCGACTGCCCTGCGGGCTGAAGCGCTCGCCACGCTCGAACAGCTGGTCAACATCGACTCGGGCACGGGTAACGAAACAGGAGTCAACGAGGTGGGTGCTCTCGTTACGGCCCGGTTGCGGCAGCTGGGGGCGAGCATTGCCGTCCACCCCTCGTCACCGGCGGTTGGCAACAACCTCGTCGCGAGGCTCACGGGAACGGGCAAGGGCCGGATCCTCCTGATCGCACACCTCGATACCGTATTCGCCGATGGCACCGCCGCAGCACGGCCGTTCCGGATCGATGGGAAACGTGCCTATGGACCGGGCATCGCCGACAACAAGGGCGGTATCGTCGCGGGCCTGTACGCGCTCAAGCTGTTGCAGCAACTCGGCTTCAATGACTATGGGCAGATCACGCTGCTCCTCAACACGAACGAGGAAACGGGGTCCGATGGCACGCGTGCCCTCATTGAAGCGGAAGCGAAGCAGCACGATGTGACGCTGAACCTCGAACCAGGCCGCCCGGCCGATGGCCTGGTCATCTGGCGCAAGGGGAGCGGTGAGATCCACATCGAGGTGAAGGGCAAGGCCGCCCATGCAGGCGTGGCACCGGAAACGGGCCGCAATGCCGCGATGGAAGTCGCGCACCAGATCCTGCAGCTCACGAAGCTGGCTGACAGCAGCAAACAGACGACCGTGAACTTCACGGTGTTGCAGGCTGGCGACCGCAGCAACGTCATTCCCGATCTCGCGACGGCCAGGGGCGACGTGCGCGTCACCACGCCGGAAGAGTTCGATCGGGTGGAAAGGGATCTCGTCCGTCTCGTGCAGGACAGGCTGATAGCGGATACGGAAGTCAAGGCCAGCCTGGTCCGCAGCTTTCCGCCGATGCCGAGGAGCGCCGCGACGGATACGCTCGCCAGCCGGGCGCAGTCGATCTATGGGGAGCTCGGACTCAAACTGACGCTGGAAGGCTCGGGCGGTGCGGCGGACTCGAGCCTGTCGGCGGGCGTCGGAACCCCTACGCTTGATGGATTCGGGATCGTCGGCGGCAACACCCACACCCCCGAGGAGTACGCCGAGCTCGACAGCATTGTCCCCCGGTTATACCTCCTGGCCCGGCTGTTGATGAACATCGGGCCCAACGGACTCTGAGCCAATCGCACTTTCCGGGCGCGTCATGGTCCATGCTTCGTCGCCAGATCGCCGCCACCGGGAGTCCGTCATGAAGAGATTTGCCGCCGCAGCCCTGATCGCCCTCGTCGCGGGATGTTCGGGAGCCGAAGCCCCGCCTTCGGAACCGCTGGCCGATGCCGGGCCGATTGCAACGGAGGACGCGCTCGCCGCCAGCATCGCGGGTGAGTGGCGCAGTGCAGAAGACAAGGCGCGCGATGCCTTTCGTCACCCTGCAGAGGCGCTGCAGTTCTGGGGACTGGCACCGGGGATGACGGTCCTTGAAGTGGATCCGGGTGGCGGCTGGTGGACCGAGATCCTCGCCCCCTACGCACGGGCGACCAGCGGCCAGTACTACTCGACTTCCGGCAACTCGCAATTCCTGGCGCGCTTCGCCGCCCGGCCGGAGATCTACGGGACATTGAATACCGCCAGGATGGGACCGCCGCCCGATGCGCTCCCCGCGAATACGTTCGACTTCGTGCTGGTCGCGCGATCAATCCATGGCTGGATGCCCGAGGGGACGGCCGAGAAGTCGCTTTCCGATCTGTTCGCCGCAGTGAAACCGGGCGGCATCCTCGCCATCGAGCAGCATCGCGCCAACCCGGGACCGCAGGACCCGCAGGCCGCCACCGGCTACGTGACTGAAGAGCACGTCATCGCGCTTGCCACACAAGCGGGCTTCGAGCTGGCGGGTCGTTCCGAGATCAATGCCAATGCTGCGGACACGAAGGACCACCCTTTCGGGGTGTGGACGTTGCCCCCCACCCGCCGGACCCGGCCATATACGGAGGGCGAGGCAGCACATGACCCGGGCTTCGATCGTGCGAAGTACGACGCGATCGGTGAGTCCGATCGCATGACGCTGAAGTTCGTCAAGCCGGCCACTGCATCGTGACTTGACAACAACGCCTCCCCAGTAGGCGTTTGTCTGACGTCGCTTGCCGCATTCCCCGAATGGCCAGGATGGCAACGACAGGCGATCCTGTTGCCAAGCTGTGGTACCTCGAGGCTTCAGCTCACGAGCCCGGAAAGGTTAATGGTTCCTTTCGCGGGCTCATTTTATTGCGGGCTCGATCGCTCGTTCGCCCGTGAGATCGCCGCTCAATCCGCGGCCCTGATCCTGATGCTGCCGCCGGATGTGCGCGCCCGGATCGCCGGCCCGCCGCCGTTGATCTGACCGCGGAATTCGTTGTCATCGAGCTCGACCTCCTGCGTGACGGGCAGGTTCACGCGCACCGAGCCGCCGCTGGTCGAGGCATCGATATCCGCCCGCGCTGTCCTTGCCATCAGCAGTTCGATGCTGCCGCCGGACGTTTGCGCATCGATGCCCTTGTGGTCTCCCTCAATCCCGACGGCGATGTTGCCCCCGGAAGTCCACGCAACCACTTCGCCCTGCACCCGGGTTACCCGGACGTCGCCACCCGACGTGCGGGCTTCGACGTCACTGGTCGCACCCGACAGCAGGATGTCGCCCCCGGATGTCCGGGCGCGGATCGAACCGGCAACGCGTTCGATGTCGATGTCGCCGCCAGAGGTACTGGCCGTGGCCGATCCGCCCACGTCCCTGAACCCGATGTTGCCGCCCGAGGTCCTGGCCGTGACCTCTCCCCCCACGCGCCGCACGAGGACATCACCGCCTGCCGTATTGAGTTCCAGCCGGAAGTTGTCAGGCACCTGGATGATGTAGGTCACCTGCAGGCTGCCGGAGCGCCAGAGCGACCACCCGGACCGTCCCGACTTGCCCGAGACTTCGATGCGTCCGTTCCTCTCGACCGCCTCGATCTCGAAGCGCTCGACCTCCGCCCTGCTGCCATCGATGGTCGCCTGGATGGAGACTTCGGCTGCTCCGCCGGTCACCCGGATCTCGCCTGTATCGCTCCGGACCACCAGGGCGCTGGCAACGCCCGCCGGAAAGGTCTTCTGAAAGGAACGCGTCTCGGCGAGGGCAGCCCTCGCCGGCAACAGGGCAGCCAGGACCAGGCCCAGCAGCAACACTTCTCTTGCGCGCGGTCTTGCAGTCATGAGGGAATCTCCCGGTAGGTGCTCGGCTTTCCTGACGTCATAACACGCGGGTCAGCCTGAAGGTTGCAACTTTGTCGTCCCGCGGGTGTTGTTGGCTCGTAACCAGGGAAGCCCTTGAGGGAGCCGGCCGGTGAAGGTCGAGGTCCGGAACGGGTCTCGAAAACTCAAGGTCGCTGG
>JANNNQ010000420.1:0-9055 GCA_031398625.1 Pseudomonadota bacterium | reverse complement strand
GGGCGTGGAGATGGTGATGCCTGGGGACAACATCAAGATGGTGGTGGAGCTGATCGCGCCGATCGCGATGGAAGACGGGCTGCGGTTCGCGATCCGCGAGGGCGGCAAGACCGTCGGTGCCGGCGTCGTCGCCAAGATCCTCAAGTAACGATATCGCTGGAGTTGAGGCAGGTTGAGCGGCAGCGCCCGGTTTGCGGGACGCCGCGTAGCCGCAAGTGGTTTCGAAAGCAGGTCCTAGGCCAGTAGCTCAATTGGCAGAGCGGCGGTCTCCAAAACCGCAGGTTGGGGGTTCGATTCCCTCCTGGCCTGCCATCCTGAAGATGGCAAGTTTGGGTCGGCCAGGGTTGAAGCGGCCAAGTCTGAGGCGGCCAAAGTTGAAACGGCAAGGGTAGCTCCGGGGTTCCATGACTGAACAGGTACAAGTCGGCGCCAGTCCGCTGGACGCCGTAAAGCTGGTTGCGGCCGCAGGCCTCGTGGTTGCGGGCATCGGGGCTTTCTACTACCTCGCGGACCTGCCTATCTGGTTGCGCTGGATCTTCGTGCTGGGATCGCTGGCCGCCGGTGCGTTCGTCGGCCTGCAGTCTGCCCAGGGGCGTGAGTTCTGGCAGTTCGTGCAGAGTTCCCGCGTCGAGCTGCGCAAGATCGTCTGGCCGAATCGCCAGGAGACGCTGCAGGTCACCCTGCTGGTGTTCGTGATGGTGACGATCATGGGATTGTTCTTCTGGGGTCTGGACTCGGTGCTGGGGTCGTTGACCCGCTGGCTCACCGGGCAGGGAGGTTGAGATGGCCCTGCGCTGGTATGTCGTGCACGCCTATTCGAATTTCGAGCATCGCGTGACCGAGGCCCTGAAGGACCGCATCAAGCTGCGTGGCCTCGAGTCCAAGTTCGGGGAAATCCTCGTCCCCACCGAAGAGGTGGTCGAGATGCGGGATGGGCAGAAGCGCAAGAGCGACCGGAAGTTCTTTCCCGGGTACGTCCTTGTGCAGATGGACATGGACGAGGACACCTGGCACCTGGTGAAGGAAGTGCCGAAGGTGCTGGGTTTCATCGGCGGCACGGCTGAAAAGCCCGCCCCGATCACCGAGCGCGAAGCCATGGCCATCCTGCGCCGGGTGGAGGAAGGCGTCGACAAGCCGAAGCCCAAGGTGCTTTTCGAGCCGGGTGAGGTCGTGCGCGTGACGGACGGACCGTTCAACGACTTCAACGGGGTCGTTGAATCGGTGAACTACGAAAAGAACCGCCTGCAGGTGGCGGTGCAGATCCTCGGGCGCTCGACGCCGGTGGAACTCGATTTCAGTCAGGTCGAGAAGTCCTGACAGGGGCGGGGAAGCCCCGCCCGGACGGCAGTTCAGGAAGAACCGCCGCTTTGCTTGCAGGGATGACTGGGGAGCCTCCTGATGGTCAGGTGGCGTTCGAACCCGCGGAGTTGAAAGGTCATGGCCAAGAAAGTAACCGGTTACATCAAGCTGCAGATTCCTGCAGGCCAGGCGAATCCGAGTCCGCCCGTCGGTCCGGCGCTCGGTCAGCAGGGCGTGAACATCATGGAGTTCTGCAAGGCGTTCAACGCCCAGACGCAGGGGATCGAGAAGGGTCTGCCGACCCCTGTGGTGATCACGGTCTACAGCGATCGCAGTTTCACCTTCATCCTGAAGACGCCGCCCGCGTCCGTCCTGATCCGCAAGGCTATCGGGATCGAGAAGGGCAGCGGTACGCCCAACACCAGCAAGGTGGGCCGTATCAATCGCAAGCAGCTGGAAGACATCGCCAAGCTCAAGCAGCCCGACCTGACGGCAGCGGACCTCGAGGCCGCCGTGCGCACGATCGCCGGCAGCGCGCGGAGCATGGGTGTCGATGTGGAGGGACTCTGACATGGTAGCCATGACCAAGCGTACGAAGGGTTGGGGGGACAAGCTCCCTCCCGGCAAGCAGTATCCGGTTGACGAGGCGCTGTCCCTCGTCCAGCAGTTCGCCACTGCCAGGTTCAAGGAAGCGGTCGATGTCGCCGTGAACCTGGGGATTGATGCGTCGAAGTCGGACCAGCAGGTCCGTGGCTCGACGGTCATGCCCCACGGAATCGGCAAAGCGGTCCGGGTCGCCGTGTTCACGTCGGGCAAGAACCAGGATCTCGCGCGCCAGGCGGGTGCGGATGTCGTGGGTCTCGAGGACCTGGCCGAAAAGGTGAAGGCCGGCGAGATCAATTTCGATGTCGTCGTGGCGAGCCCGGATGCCATGCGCGTCGTCGGTCAGTTGGGCCAGATCCTGGGCCCCCGCGGCCTGATGCCGAACCCGAAGGTCGGCACCGTGACTCCCGATGTTGCCGGCGCCGTGAAGAACGCCAAGGCCGGCCAGGTCCGGTACCGCAGCGACAAGGCGGGCGTGGTCCACTGCACGATCGGCAAGGCTGATTTCGACGCGCAGAAGATCAAGGAAAACCTGCTGGCGCTGCTCGCCGATCTCCAGAAGGCCAAGCCGGCTGCCGCGAAAGGCATTTATCTCAAGAAGGTTGCCGTGTCCTCGACCATGGGTCCGGGCGTGGTGATCGATCAGTCCTCGCTGTCGCTCTAGCTGCAAGGCGGGCGCGGCGGGTTGAAGACGATTTGGTGAATTGATGCAGGGCTGGCGAGGGAATGCTTCCGGCTTTGAGTCGGAAGTGGATCCCAGGCCGGCCATCATCGAAGACCGCAGGCGGGTTGCGAGCCCTTAATCGACAAGCCTGCGCAGATGGTGTTACCCGAATGAGGTTGTGCGCGTCCGCCGCTTTGGCGGGCGCGCTCTGGCCTGGTGAAGGTCGCCGTCAGAAGGGCACGGGAGTTCTGCTCCCTGCCCCGTGGTGGGTTCGCATGGATGTGGGCCCGTGTACAGGTTGATCTTCTGGCCAGGAGGAATACATGGCACTCAGAATCGATGACAAGAAGGCGCTGGTCACCGAGGTGAACGCGGTTGCTGCAACGGCCCAGTCCGTCGTGGCCGCCGAGTACCGCGGTCTGACCGTGACGCAGATGACGAACCTGCGCGGCAAGGCTCGCACCTCCGGTGTGTACCTTCGCGTCGTGAAGAACACGCTGGCCCGCAAGGCCGTGACGGGCACTCCCTTCGAGTGCGTCGCCAAGGCCCTCAAGGGTCCGCTGGTTCTCGCGTTCTCGAAGGACGACCCGGGTGCAGCGGCCCGCCTCGTCAAGGACTTTGCAAAGGACAACGACAAGCTCAAGGCGACCCTCGTGTCGCTTGGCGGCGTGATGTTGTCGGGCAAGGACCTGGACAAGGTGGCCAGCCTGCCGACCAAGCTGCAGGCACTCTCCCAGTTGCTGGGTGTGCTGCAGGCGCCGATCAGCAAATTCGTGCGCACGGTCGCCGCGCCGCACGCCAAGCTGGTTCGCACTGTCGCTGCTGTCAAGGACAAGAAGCAGGCGGCGTAAGCGCCGCGGCTTCGAAACCCATTCGGTTGATACAAGTTCTGCATTTCAGGAGTTAAGACAATGGCTGCTACGAAAGAAGAGATCCTCGACGCGATCGGCAACATGTCGGTGCTCGAGATCGTCGATCTCGTGAAGATGATGGAAGAGAAGTTCGGCGTCACCGCGGCTGCCCCGATGATGATGGCTGCTGGCGGCGGCGCCGCTGCTGCCGCCGCTCCGGTTGCCGAGGAGAAGACGGAGTTCACCGTCACCATGACAAGCTTTGGCGCCAACAAGGTCGGCGTCATCAAGGTCATTCGTGAGATCACGGGTCTCGGCCTCAAGGAAGCGAAGGACCTGGTGGAAGGCGTTCCCTCGGTCGTCAAGGATGCCGTGCCGAAGGCCGACGCCGATGGCATCAAGAAGAAGCTCGAGGAGGCTGGCGCTGCTGCGGAGATCAAGTAACTCCGCATGCTTCGCATTCCAGCCGGCTGTGACGGGAATCGGCTGGCAGGCAGTTGCCTGCCGGCCGCATTCCCTATTGCTGTTGATCCGTTTTCTGGGGAAGTCGCCGGTGTGCCGGCCCTTCTCCGTGCCCCGCGCTAGCGGCGCTCATTAAAGGGTGGTCCAGATGGCCTATTCGTTCACCGAGAAGAAGCGCATCCGCAAGGATTTCGGCAAGCAGCAGAGCATCCTCAAGGTGCCCTACCTGCTCGCGATCCAGCTGGATTCGTACCGCAAGTTCCTGCAGGCAGACGCCCACGAGGACCGTCGCGACGAGGCGGGTCTCCACGCAGCCTTCAAGAGCGTGTTTCCGATCACCAGTTACTCGGGTAACGCGCTGCTCGAGTACGTGAGCTATCGCCTCGGCGACCCGGTGTTCGACGTGAAGGAGTGCCAGCTGCGCGGCCTGACCTACGCCGCCCCCCTGCGCGTGAAAGTACGCCTCGTCGTTTACGACAAGGAGCTGTCCACGCCGACCAAGAAGACCCTGAAGGACATCCGCGAGCAGGAGGTCTATCTCGGCGAGCTGCCCCTGATGACCGAAAACGGAACGTTCATCGTCAACGGCACCGAGCGCGTCATCGTGTCACAGCTGCATCGCTCGCCTGGCGTGTTCTTCGATCACGACCGCGGCAAGACCCACAGCTCGGGGAAGCTGCTGTTCTCGGCCCGCATCATTCCCTACCGCGGCTCCTGGCTCGATTTCGAGTTCGATCCGAAGGACTGCGTCTTCGCCCGTATCGACCGCCGCCGCAAGCTGCCGGTGACGATCATCCTGCGTGCCCTTGGCTATACCGAAGAGCAGATGCTCGACATGTTCTTCGACAAGAACACGTTCCACCTCTCGAAGACGAAGATCGAATTCGAACTGATTCCGCAGCGCCTGCGTGGCGAAACCGCGATGTTCCCCATCCGCGTCGGCAATGAAGTGATCGTCGAAGAGGGTCGTCGCATCACGGCACGCCACGTGCGCGAGATGGAGCAGAAGGGCGTCAAGCGCCTCGAGGTGCCGAAGGAATACCTGCTGGGCAAGATCCTGGCCCACGACGTGTTCAATACCGACACGGGCGAGATCCTCGCAAAGGCGAATGACGTGCTCACGGTCGTCGTGATCGACAAGATCGTCGAGGCGGGGGTTTCCGAAGTGCGGGCCCTCTATGTCAACGACCTGGATCGCGGTCCGTACATCTCGGACACGCTGCGCATCGATCCGACCCGCACCCGTCTCGAGGCGCTGGTCGAGATCTATCGCATGATGCGTCCCGGCGAGCCGCCCACCAAGGATGCCGCCGAGAACCTGTTCCAGAACCTGTTCTTCAATTCCGAGCGCTATGACCTTTCGGCTGTCGGCCGCATGAAGTTCAACCGGCGTGTCAACCGCACGGCCATCACGGGTCCGGGCGTGCTGTACGACTCGTCCTATTTCGCGAAGCGCACGGACGAGAACTCGAAGAATCTCGTCGAGAAACTGGGCGCGACTTCCGACATCATCGATGTCATCAAGGTGCTGTGCGACATCCGTAACGGCAACGGCATCGTCGACGACATCGACCACCTCGGCAACCGGCGTGTCCGTTCGGTCGGCGAAATGGCGGAGAACGCCTTCCGCATCGGCCTCGTGCGCGTGGAGCGTGCGGTCAAGGAGCGACTGACGCTCGCCGAATCCGAAGGACTCATGCCGCAGGAAATGATCAACGCGAAGCCGGTCGCGGCTGCGGTCAAGGAATTCTTCGGCTCCTCGCAGCTGTCGCAGTTCATGGACCAGAACAACCCGCTGTCCGAAGTGACGCACAAGCGTCGCGTCTCGGCACTGGGACCAGGCGGTCTTACCCGCGAACGTGCCGGTTTCGAGGTCCGCGACGTGCATCCGACCCACTACGGCCGCGTGTGCCCGATCGAGACGCCGGAAGGACCGAACATCGGCCTGATCAATTCGCTCGCCGTCTATGCGCGTACCAATGACTACGGCTTCCTCGAGACGCCGTACCGCAAGGTGGCGAATGGCCGGGTGACTGACGACATTGCCTATCTCTCCGCCATCGAGGAAAGCCAGTACGTCGTCGCGCAGGCCAATGCCGTGCTCGATGCCAAGGGATCCTTTACGGACGACCTGGTGTCGGCCAGGCACCTGAACGAGTTCACGCTGTCCACGCCGGACAAGATCCAGTTCATGGACGTCAGCCCCAAGCAGATCGTGTCGGTGGCTGCATCGCTGATCCCGTTCCTCGAGCACGACGACGCGAACCGCGCGCTGATGGGGTCGAACATGCAGCGGCAGGCAGTGCCGACGCTTCGTTCCGAGACGCCGCTGGTCGGCACCGGCATGGAACGCGCCGTCGCCATCGACTCGGGCGTGACAGTGGTTGCCCGCCGTGGCGGTGTCGTCGATTCCGTCGACGCCTCGCGTATCGTCGTGCGGGTGAACGACGAGGAGACCTCGGCAGGCGAGCCGGGCGTCGACATCTACGGCTTGACGAAGTACACGCGTTCGAACCAGAACACCTGCATCAACCAGCGACCGCTTGTCAAAGCGGGCGACGTGATTGCGCGGGGGGACGTGCTGGCTGACGGCCCGTCCACTGATCTCGGCGAGCTGGCGCTTGGCCAGAACCTGCTGGTCGCGTTCATGCCCTGGAACGGCTACAACTTCGAGGATTCGATCCTGATCTCCGAGCGGGTCGTCCACGACGATCGCTTCACGACGATCCATATCGAGGAACTGACCTGCGTCGCCCGCGACACCAAGCTCGGGCCCGAGGAAATCACGGCCGACATTCCCAACGTCGGCGATACGGCGCTGGCGAAGCTCGATGAAGCCGGCATTGCCTTCATCGGCGCGGAAGTCCGTGCCGGCGACATCCTGGTGGGCAAGGTCACGCCGAAGGGCGAAACCCAGCTCACGCCGGAGGAGAAGCTGCTGCGCGCCATCTTCGGCGAGAAGGCTTCGGATGTGAAGGACACCGGTCTGCGGGTGCCGCCTGGCATGGATGGCACCGTGATCGACGTGCGGGTGTTCACGCGCGACGGCGTAGAGAAGGACTCCCGCGCCCTGGCGATCGAAAAAGCCGAACTGGACCGTGTCCGCAAGGACCTGGAAGACCAGCGCCGCATCCTCGAAGAGGACCTGTTCCAGCGGGTCGAAACGATGCTTCTGGCCAAGGTGGCGGAAGCCGGTCCCCGCAAGCTGAAGGCGGGCTCCAAGGTCACTCACGACTATCTCGGTGAGCTGCCCCGCGAACACTGGCTCGAGATCCGGTTGCAGGATGAAGAGACCAATGCGGCCCTGGAAAAGGTGGCGGAGCGTCTCAAGCTGCAGCGCAAGGAGTTCGAGAAGCGTTTCGAGGAGAAGCGCGCCAAGATCACCGCGGGCGATGACCTTGCACCGGGCGTCCTCAAGATGGTGAAGGTGTACCTGGCGGTCAAGCGCCGCGTGCAGCCGGGGGACAAGATGGCAGGCCGCCACGGCAACAAGGGTGTGGTCTCGACGATCATCCCTGTCGAGGACATGCCGTACAACGAGGACGGCACGCCGGTCGACATCGTGCTGAATCCGCTGGGCGTGCCCTCGCGCATGAACATCGGGCAGATCCTGGAGACCCACTTGGGCTGGGCTGCGAAGGGTCTCGGCCTCAAGATCGGGCGCATGCTCGACGAGGGGCGCAAGACCCAGGAGATCCGCGGCTTCCTGGATGACATCTACAACAAGACGGGCGGCCAGGGTGAAGACATCGCTTCGCTGACTGACGAGGAAGTGACTTCGCTGGCGGGCAACCTGCGCAAAGGCGTGCCGATGGCAACGCCGGTGTTCGACGGCGCAGCCGAGGAAGAGATCAAGCACATGCTGGCACTCGCGGATCTGCCGCAGAGCGGCCAGACGACGCTGTACGACGGCCGCACGGGCGAGAAGTTCGCGCGTCCGGTCACGGTCGGCTACATGTACATGCTGAAGCTCAACCACCTGGTCGACGACAAGATGCATGCGCGCTCCACGGGTCCGTACTCGCTGGTCACGCAGCAGCCACTTGGCGGCAAGGCGCAGTTCGGCGGCCAGCGGTTCGGCGAAATGGAAGTGTGGGCGCTCGAGGCCTACGGCGCCGCCTACACGCTGCAGGAAATGCTCACGGTGAAGTCGGACGACGTGAATGGCCGCACGAAGATGTACAAGAACATCGTCGACGGCAATCACCAGATGGATGCCGGCATGCCGGAATCCTTCAACGTGCTGGTGAAGGAGATCCGTTCGCTCGGCATCAACATGGAACTCGAGCAGTCGTGATCGATGCAAGGGCAGGCCTGGCGGGTAACGGTTTGGTCAACAGCGGGGAGCGGACAGCTCTCCTGCAGCAGGTGACGAGATGAAAGATCTACTGAAATTTTTCAAGCAGCAGGCGCCGGTGGAGAATTTCGATTCCATCCGCATCGGCCTTGCTTCGCCGGAACTGATCCGATCGTGGTCGTTCGGTGAAGTGAAGAAGCCCGAGACCATCAACTACCGGACGTTCAAGCCGGAGCGCGACGGTCTTTTCTGCGCCAAGATATTCGGGCCGGTGAAGGACTACGAGTGCCTGTGCGGCAAATACAAGCGCCTCAAGCACCGCGGCGTGGTCTGCGAGAAGTGCGGCGTCGAAGTCACCCAGTCGAAGGTGCGCCGCGAGCGCATGGGCCACATCGAACTGGCCAGCCCGACCGCGCACATCTGGTTCCTCAAGTCGCTGCCCTCGCGGATCGGCCTCATGCTGGACATGACCCTGCGCGAGATAGAGCGCGTGCTCTACTTCGAGGCCTTTGTCGTGATCGATCCGGGCATGACCGAGCTCCAGCGCGGGCAGCTGCTGACGGATGAGCTGTATCTCGAAGCCATCGAGAAGCATGGCGACGAGTTCGATGCGCGCATGGGTGCCGAAGCGGTTCATGAGCTGCTGCATACGATGGATCTGCCCGCTGAAGTGATCAAGATCCGCGAGGACATCACCGGCACGAGCTCGGAGACCAAGATCAAGCGCCTGTCCAAGCGGCTGAAGCTGATCGAGTCGTTCCTCGAATCGGGCAACCGTCCCGAGTGGATGGTACTGACGGTGCTGCCGGTGCTGCCGCCCGACCTGCGGCCGCTCGTGCCGCTCGACGGCGGGCGTTTCGCGACGTCGGACCTGAACGA
>JANNNQ010000417.1:0-31519 GCA_031398625.1 Pseudomonadota bacterium | reverse complement strand
CTCGCGCAGGGTGGCCTTGTCGCTGCGGGCGATGCCGTTGCGGCGGATGTAGGCCTGCTTGAGATGGCTGGTGTCGATGGAGAGCACGTCACCTTCCCAGCGCGCCAGTGAAAAGCCCTGCCACGAGTGGCCTGCGTAATCCGCGGGCCGGCTCACGTTGCCGTTGTCCATCCAGATCGTTCGTTCGACGGCCTGCCACACGCGACGCGAGCGCCACGCCGTGACCTGCTGGGTCTCGGTGTCGACATCCTTCCAGATGCGCAGGTGGGAATGCCGTGGCCCGTAATCGGCCGGATGGGGGCGGCACTGGTACTCTTCGAGCGTGAGCAGGGAAGGATCCCAGCTCAGGGCGCGTTGCCGGTTCGCTTCATTGATGGGCAGTCCCTGGTACTCGACCAGCGAAGGACCGGGGCCGCGTTCCGGCTGGTCCTCGTGGACGCGAGCCATCCACATTCCCGTGAGATCCACTTCTGCCAAGCTCAGGCTGCTTGCGAACAGTCCCGCCAGCCCCAGGCTCAAGCCTGCGAGTACGGACCCTCTGTTGTTCATCCCGCGATCCCCCCAATGTGGATGGTTTGACCGATACCCCGGTTCCTGCGGACCCAAGCATACCCGGGCCGTAGCGCGCGGCAACCGTCAGCTCTGCCGCGGTGCGTCCGGATCGAAGCCCAGCTTCTGGCTCATCAGCCCGGTCGCCTCGGTGAGCGCCGTGGCAGTGGGGCCCTTCCAGCTCGCATCCAGCTCGTAAGCGTGGCCAACAGCGGTGATCACGAAGACCACATTGCCCCACATGTCGAACACCGGGGCGGACATCGCATTGATCCCCTTGGTCATGTCACCGCGGACACGGGCGAGGCCGCCCCGTTCGCGGATGTCCCGGAGCCGCTGCTGGAAACGGGCCAGGTCGAGTGAGTGACCTTCGCTGCGAGGCGGGGCCTCGCGACGATATTCAAGCTTCCATTGATGCCTGATCGCTGCTGCATCGCGATAGGCCAGAAAGACCCGTCCTGTCGCCGAGTAGATCGCAGGGATCTGGACGCCGATGCGCGCGGTGAGGGGGCCCATCGCACCGCGGTTGTGGACCATGACGACGACCGGGCGATCTTCCGTCCAGACGGCGGCGTAGACGCTCGTGTCGAGGGTCTTCGACAGTTTCCGGGTTTCCTGGAACGCCACGTCATGCTGGTCCATGCGGCGCATGGCGCGCGCGCCCAGTGCCAGCGCGGCCGGGCCCAGGTCGTATTCGCCGCTCAACCGCTCCTGCATGACGAAGCCGTGACGTTGCAGGCTGGCAAGGTAGCGGTGGACATTGCCCGGCAGCATCCCGAGGTGGGCCGACAACTTGCCCAAGGTGACCTCGCCGTTGAACGCGGCAATGGTCTTCAGGATATGGCACGCAGTTTCGGCGGACTGGATGCCGCGCTGCGGGCGATCGCCGCGGGGCTGCCGCGTTCCCTTTTCTACCACGTTGCCGTCATCACGCTTCATGTTGTCCGGTTGCCCGTTGTGGCTCGTTTTCTTATAGTACAAGAGATTTCCAATTAGCCATCCAGGCGCGGGCAGCTGGCGCCACAGCCCGCAGAGGAACAGACATGCGTGATTTCTCCGTCGAGAATCTGACCGAGGCCGTCGTCGAGTCGTATGCAGGGAACACGGCGGATCCGCGCCTCAAGGTGGTCTTCAGCAGCCTGATCAAGCATCTGCATGGCTTCGTCAAGGACGTGGAGCTGACCGAGGGCGAATGGTTCCAGGCAATCCAGTTCCTCACCGCCGCTGGCCAGAAATGCGATGACAAGCGCCAGGAGTTCATCCTGCTGTCGGACATCCTCGGCGTATCGATGCTGGTCGATGCGATCAACCACAACCGCGGTGGCAAGGCGACCGAGAACACCGTGCTGGGCCCGTTCTACGTGCCGGGCTCGCCGGACCTGCCCATGGGCGCCAACCTGATCCGTCGCGACATCGGTGGTGAAACCGTGCTGGTGCGCGGCAAGGTGACGGATCCTTCGGGCAAGCCGTTGGCCGGCGTGATCATCGATACCTGGGAAGGGGCCAGCAACGGCCTGTACCACATGCAGGACAAGGATGCGCCCGAGTTCAATCTCTGCGGGCGGTTCAGGACCGGCGCTGATGGCCATTACTGGTTCGTGACCGAGCGGCCGGTGTCCTATCCCATTCCCACCGACGGCCCCGCAGGGGTGCTGCTGCGGGCAGCGGGCCGCAGTGAATTCCGGCCGGCCCACATCCATTTCATCCTGCGGGCAGAGGGGTATGACCAGCTGACAACCCACATCTTCATCGCGGGTGATCCCCAGCTCGACAAGGACCCGGTTTTCGGCACCAAGGCGTCGCTGATCAGCAAAGTCGAGCAGGCGAACGACGCGGAGGTGGCGAAGCAGTACGGGCTGAAGCCACCGTTCGGCGTCGTCAATTTCAATTTCGGCCTGATGCCGCTTGCCGTCAAGAAATCGGCAGCCTGACAACCCGGGGACTTTCGGCTCTCGAGGCCGCGTCGGGAAATCCGGCGCGGCTTTTTTGTGCCCGCAGCTTGGGAAGGCCATTGCCGCGACTTGAGATGCCGCCTTAAGATAGGTCGGGCGTCAGGCGGGCGTCGTATAGTGGTATTACCCGAGCTTCCCAAGCTCGAGAGGAGGGTTCGATTCCCTTCGCCCGCTCCACTCCTGTCGGGCGGTCGTTCCGGTTCTGCCATCCACGTTACGGAACGGTCACCTTCGTGGCGCACCCTTTGTCAGCCCATGACACTTCTTCACAACTCCGGCAGCGCTTTACCCGCGTCCCTTGGTATAAAGAGTTCATGTCCCCTCGTCGCGGCCTGCGGGTGCTGGGTATTTTCGCTGGTGTCGCGGCGGCAGGCCTGTGCGCGGTCACCTGGTCGCAGTCATCGCAGCCGCAGCCGCTGCGCACCGATGCCTACTTGTATGGCGATGTTCCGGACCAGCCCGCGGAATTCCACTTTGCGCGCCTCGCCTACCAGTCAGGCGGCGGCAGGGGATCCGGCAGGCGGCAGCGCTGGCTGACCGACTGGCCGGAAGCAGAAGAGCACCTGCTGGGCGGAATTCACCGTTTTACACGTATCGATGCCGGTTCCCGGGGGCGGGCGGTGGCGCCGCTCGAAGACGGGCTGTTCGATCACCCCTGGCTCTACGCGGTCGAGGTGGGGGCCTGGTACCTCAACGACGAGGAAGCGGCCCGCATGCGTGAGTATCTGTTGCGCGGGGGTTTCCTGATGGTCGATGACTTTCACGGCAGCGCGGAGTGGGCAGGGTTCATGAACAGCTTGCAGCGCGTCTTCCCCGATCGCCCCGTCGTCGATGTGCCCGTGACCGACCCGATCATGCATGTCCTCTACGATCTGGACGAACGGGTCCAGATTCCGGGGATAGCGGCGCTCTCGTGGGGACAGACCCATGAGGACGACGGCATTACGCCGCACTGGCGGGGGATCTATGACGATGCGGGGCGGCTCATGGTGATGATCAATTTCAACATGGATCTGGGAGACGCCTGGGAACACGCCAACACGCCGCAGTATCCGGAAGAGTACACGGCGCTCGCGTACCGCTTCGCCATCAACTACACCCTTTACTCCATGACGCACTGACCCGCAGCCGCATGTTCGAGTGGCTGTTCAAATACCCGCGCGACGAATTCACTCACGGCGAGTTCGTACTGGCAGGCACCTGGCCACACTGGGTGCTGTACGCGGCGTTCGCCCTGGGCGCCCTCGTCATCGTCCTGCTGTTGCTGCGCCGCCGCGAAATGGGCGCCCTCAAGCTCGCGAGCATCGGACTCCTGCAGCTGGCCATGCTCGCGCTGGTGCTGTTCATCTTGTGGGAGCCGTCCCTCGTCGTGAGGTCACTCAAGGAAGGCGACAACGCCATTGCGGTGATGCTCGATACGTCGGAGAGCATGGGCTTCGCGGAAGGCGAGGTCTCGCGCATGCAGCAGGCGCAGGGGGCCATCGCATCGGCTGCCTTTGCACGGCTCGCGACCGACTACAGCCTGCGCCGTTATGTCTTCGCGCGCGACGCTGCGGGTGTCGAGGATTTCGCGATGCTGCCGGCGCCCGGCGACGAAACCGCGCTGGGCGATTCGCTGTTGCAGGTATTGCGGCAGGCGCGGACTGCCGCCGTGGGGGCCGTCGTCATCATCAGTGACGGCGGCGACAACGAGGGCGTGCTGGACCAGAACCAGCTCGCGGAAATCGCAAGCCTCGGCATTCCGGTGCATACGGTCGGTGTCGGCCGCGAGCGCGTGCCGGAAGACCTTGAGCTGCAGGAGGTGCTTGCCCCGGATCGGACGTTGCCGGGGACGACGCTGTCCGCACGGGTCACGATCCGGCATGACGGTGAAGGGGTCGCGCGACTCAAGGTGTATGACGGCGACAACTTCCTGGCATCGAGGGAAATCCCGTTGCCCGCGGAAGGCACCGTGACGACGGGCTTCGTCGACTTCACGTTGCCGGAGCAGGGTTTCCGCGACCTCAACTTCTCGCTCGATGGCAAGGAAGGGGAGCGCGAGCTGCGCAACAATGTGCGGGCACGCGTCGTCGAGGTGCCGCAGGAGGCTTCCCGCATCCTGTACATCGAAGGCGAGCCTCGCTGGGAATACAAGTTCATGCGCCGTGCGCTGGACCAGGACGACAGCGTCCAGCTCGTGTCCCTGCTGCGGGTCAGCCCGAACGGCTTCTATCGCCAGGGCGTGGACAAGCCCGAAGAACTGGCGGATGGCTTTCCCACCGATCCGGAAGTCCTGTTCGCGTACGACGGGCTGATCATCGGCAATGTCCAGGCCGCGTGGTTCACCCCCGAACAGCAGCAGCTGATCGCGGACTTCGTCAGCGAGCGCGGCGGCAGCCTGCTGATGCTGGCGGGATCAAGCGGCCTCGGTGACGGTGGCTGGACGAATTCGGTCGTGGCCGAACTGCTGCCGGTGCAGCTGCCCACCACGGGCGCGACATTTCGCCGCGAGCGCGGTCCGGTCGTGCTGACGGCGCGCGGCAGCCGCTCCCCGATGCTGCGGTTTGCCGACTCCGATGCGGAGAATGCGAAACAGTGGGCGGAGCTCCCCGAGCTCGCGGACTTCCAGACGCTCGGCGCCCTCAAACCCGCTGCCGCCAGCCTGCTCAATGTCAGGGTCGGCGACCGCCAGCAGCCCTTGCTTGTCACCCAGTTGTTCGGCCGCGGCCGCAGCTGGATCCTGGCAACGGGTGGCACCTGGCGCTGGCAAATGGGCCTGCCCGTGGAGGACCAGCGGCATGAATCGTTCTGGCGCCAGCTCGCGCGCGGCCTCGTGGCGGATACGCCGGAGCGCTTCGAGCTGTCCGCCCGTTCACGGGGCGACCAGATGGTGTTGCGCGCCGAAGTTCGCGATGACACCTTCAAGGCGCAGCAGGGCATCACGGTTTCAGTCGTCGCCACTCCGCAGACCGGCGAGCCGGTGACGGTGGATCTGAGGCCGTCTGCAGACCAACCGGGCGTTTTCGAAGCGGAGTTCGCCGGTGGCGAGTCCGGCCTGTACTCTCTGGAAGCGCTGGCGCGGGAAGGTGATGCCACCGTTGTGTCCCATCGCATGGCGTTCCGCCACGAATCGGGCCGGGCTGAATATTTTTCAGTCCGCCAGAACCGCACGCTGCTCGAGCAGCTCGCCACGGCGACCGGGGGGCGTTACTGGGCGGCCGACCAGCTCGACGGGCTGCCGGAGGCCATCCGGTACTCCGCGGCGGGTGTCACCCAGCAGGAGATTCGGGCACTCTGGAACATGCCTGCGGTCTTCCTGTTACTCCTCCTGCTGAAGGCAGGCGAATGGTTGCTGCGACGTCGCTGGAGCGTAGTGTGAACTTGCGGATTCTCGTCCCGCTCGCCGTGCTCGCGCTGACCCCTGTGTCGGCGTTCGCCGCGTTGCACGCGATCATCGTCGAGGGCCTTGGCGGCGAGCCGCAGTACACCGAGCAGTTCCGCGAGCAGGTGGAGATCCTTCGCGGGGCCTCCACGCCCCTTGCGGCCGGTGGCGAGATCAGGGTATTCGCCGGTCCCGCCGCTACCCGTGAGGCTCTGCAGACTTACTTCCGCACGCTCACGAAAGCCGTCAAGCGCGACGATCGGGTCGCTGTCTACCTCGTCGGGCACGGCTCGTTCGACGGCCAGGAATTCAAGTTCAACATTCCCGGTCCGGACCTGACCGGCACGGATCTCAAACGGTTACTCGACGCGCTCCCCACCGACAACCAGCTCGTCGTCAGCACCGGCAGCGCCAGCGGCTCGCTCGTGGACAGCCTGCAGAAGGAGTCGCGTGTGCTGATCACGGCGACGCGCACCGGCAACGAAAGGAATGCCACCCGCTTCGGTGGTGATTTCGCGCTCGCCTTTACCGATCCGACCGCCGACACCGACAAGAGCGGCAGCATCAGCGCCCAGGAAGCCTTCGATTTCGCTTCGCGGCGCGTCGAGGATTTCTTCAAGCGCGAAACGCGTATTGCATCGGAACACCCGCGGCTCGAGGGCAATCGCGCCGGCCGGTTTACGGTTGCACAGCTGACGGCCGCCACGGCCGCTCCCCGATCTTCAAGTCCCGAGCGTGAGCTGCTGGCGGGGCAGCGTGACGGCATCAACGCCCGCATCGAGGAGCTGCGTCTACGCAAGGAGCAGATGGAAGAGCCGGCTTACCTGAGTGAGCTGGAGAAGCTGCTGCTCGAACTCGCCGCAGCGGAGGAAGCCATCGAGGCACTGGATGGCAGTGCGGAAGCGGGAGGTGCTGCCAATGGACCGCAAGGCTGAACTGCGCACCCTTCTGGCGTCCTGCATCGGCTGCCTGCTGCTGGCAGCCGGGTTGCAAGTGCAGGCCCGCGACATTCACTATGGGGCCATCAGCGATGCCCGCCTCGCGGCCTGCGATGCCCTGGAGTGGCGAGGCCGCCGGGATGAGGCGGGAGCCTGCTATCGCGGGCTCGCGGGCACGGGCGATGTCGCGATCCGCGCCGAAGCCATGTGGGCGCTCGGTGACCTCAAGTCAGCCAACCAGCTTTTCCAGCAGGCTGCGAACGCGCAACCCCGCAGCTCCCGGGTGCGTGCACGATGGGCGCGGCTGTTCATCGATACGCACCAGGAACAGGACGCGCTCAAGCTATACCAGGAAGCCCTCGCGATCGACGATGAGGATGCCTTCGCCGCGGTAGGCATGGCGGAAGTGCTGGCGCAGCGCTTCGAAGCGCAGGCAGGGGAATTCACCGAACAGGTTGCAGGACGGGCGTCAGCGCCAGCCGGTGCACGGCTGAAGGCCCTGTTGCTGCAAGCGCATCTCGCGCTCGAGAACGGCGACCAGCCGCAGGCGGAAAAACTCCTCGACCAGGCGGACGCGATTGCAACCGAGGCGCAGCTGCCCCGGCTCGAGATCTACGCACTCAAGGTCGCGCTCGACTACGCGCGCGGCACCGACAGCAGCCCATGGGTTGCGCGGGCGCTGGAGGAGAACCCGCGGTTCGGCGCTATCCACGCGACGCCCGCCTATTTCTACATGATCACGCGCCGCCTGCGCGAAGCGATCGGCCTGTATGAAAAGGCCGTCGCGATCCAGCCGGATCTCTGGGATGCACGCGTGGAACTCGGCAGCAACCTGCTCCGCGACAACCAGATGACCGCGGCCCGTGAACAGCTGGAAGGCGCCTACAAGGGGGATCCCTACAACCCGCGGACAGTGAATACGCTGCGGCTGCTCGATTCCTTCAGCAACTTCGACCTGAAGGCGTACCCCGAACCGGTTGCCGGGCGCAATGGAGCACTCACCCAGCCGGCGATGC
The DNA here is from genome assembly GCA_031398625.1 of Pseudomonadota bacterium. Taxonomy (GTDB): domain Bacteria; phylum Pseudomonadota; class Gammaproteobacteria; order Steroidobacterales; family Steroidobacteraceae; genus CAIUGU01. Next base: position 23,703 of record JANNNQ010000417.1, on the reverse strand, counting down.
TCATGCGGCTGCACAAGAAGGAAACCGGCGTGCTCGAGCGCTACGTGCGCCGCCTCGCGGAAGACAGCATCGCCACGTTCGAGAAGCGCTACAACTTCAAGCTGGAAGAGCCGGTCGTCATCGAGCTGTATCCGGATCATGAGGATTTCGCGGTGCGTACGGCGGGCATGCCGGGTCTCGGGCTGCTCGGTGCAACGTTCGGGTACCTGCTCGCCATGGACTCGCCTTCGGCGCGTGCGACCAACGAGTTCCACTGGGGCTCGACGCTGTGGCACGAAATGGCCCATGTGTTCACGCTGGGCGCGACGGAGCATCGCGTGCCCCGCTGGTTCAGCGAAGGGGTTTCGGTGTTCGAGGAATGGCGCACCGGACCGATCAAGGGAATGCTGATCCCTGGTTACGTGCTGGAGGCCTTCGCGGACGACAAGCTGCTCTCCCTCGACAAGCTCGACGAAGGCTTCATCCGTCCCGAGTACCCGCAGCAGGTGATGGTGTCGTACATGCAGGCCGGGCTCGTCTGCGAATTCATCGACCGTGAGTTCGGGTTCGACAAGCTGGCGGAGATGCTCGTGCGCTTCCGTCGCGGGGACGATACCGCCAAGGCCCTGCAGGCGGTGCTCGGCTTGCCCGTGGCGACCCTGGATGAGCGGTTCAAGACGTTCGTCGACGCGGAATTCCGCACGGTGTTCGCGGGCCTCGATGACTGGAAGGAAGCGCGCAAGGCGACCAATGAAGCCATGGCGAAGACCGACTGGAGTGCGGTCATCGCTCCGGCTCGTCGTGCCATCGAAATCATGCCGCAGGACGTCGAAGCGGGCAGTCCGTACGTGGCGCTGGCCCGCGCCTACGTGGAAACCAGCCAGCGTGACCAGGCCCTCGCGACGCTCGAGGACTACTGGCGCCGGGGCGGCTACGACCCGGGGGCACTCAGGGCGCTGGCAGACCGGCTGCATTCCCAGGGCAGGAAGGCCGACGCCGTCGCCGTCATGCAAAGCATCAACTATGTCGCGCCGTTCGACTATGACCAGCACAGCGACATGGGGGACTGGCTGATGGAGCTCGGGCGCCCCGCGGAAGCGCTCGACGAATTCAATGTCGCACTCGCGCTCAACGCCCCCGACAGGGCGGGCACTCATTACCGGCTGGCGCAGGCATACAACGCCCTGAAGCAGCCGCAGGACGCGCGCCGTCATCTGCTGGCCGCCCTCGAGGTCGCGCCCGGCTACCGCCCCGCGCAGCGCCTGCTGCTCGAGATTTCCCGTCCGAACTGAACACCAACCCCCAGCCCACGCGAAGCAACACTCATGACCGACACGGCTACCCAGAGTATCGAATCCGAAGACGCGCGCGCCCTGGTCGCTACGTTTCGCACGAGCCTCCAGCGCATCCGCGATGAAGTGAGGAAAGTCATTGTCGGCCAGGATGAAGTCGTCGAACACCTGCTGATCACCCTGCTGGTGGGTGGCCACTGCCTGATCACCGGCATGCCGGGCACCGCGAAAACACTGCTCGTGAAGACCCTGGCCACGGCACTCGGGCTCACGTTCAAGCGCATCCAGTTCACGCCGGACCTGATGCCGACCGATGTCACGGGCACCGACATCATCGATGACGATCCCGCCACCGGACGCCGTGTGTGGACGTTCGTGCAGGGCCCGCTGTTCACGAACGTGCTGCTGGCGGACGAGATCAACCGCACGCCGCCCAAGACGCAGGCCGCCCTGCTCGAAGCGATGCAGGAAAGATCGGTGACCGTGCGGGGCCACCGCCACCGGCTGGACCCGCCCTTCTTCGTGCTGGCGACGCAGAATCCGATCGAACTCGAAGGCACCTATCCCCTGCCTGAAGCACAGCTCGACCGCTTCCTGTTCAACGTGATCCTCGACTACCTCACTGCGGAAGACGAACTCGCCGTGGTGAACCGGTTCACGACGCGCACCGACATGCCGGAAGCAGACGTCTGCACCACCGCCGAGGAGATCCTGAAATTCCAGTGGCTCGTGCGGCAGGTACCGGTGGCAGAGTCGGTGAACCGCTTCGCCGTCGATCTCGTACGCGCGACCCGTCCCGGCGACCCGGCAGCGCCGGAGATCGTGAAGCGCTACGTCAAGTTCGGTTCCAGCGTCCGCGCCACGATGTTCCTGACGCTCGCGGCGAAGGCCCGCGCGCTGATGGAAGGCCGGTATCACGTGACCACCGACGATATCCGTTCGCTCGCGCTGCCTGTCCTCCGCCATCGCGTGCTGACCAACTACTACGCGGAATCGGACGGCAAGAGCGTGGACGATGTCCTGCGCGAGATGGTCGCGAGCCGGCCCGGCTGATGAGCGCAAGCGCCCCCTCTGCCGCGCGCGAGGCCGCGAAGCTCCTCCAGCCCGAAGTGCTGGCGGGGCTCGCGAATCTTGATCTCATTGCACGAGCGGCAGTGGAAGGGTTCCTCATCGGCCTGCACCGTTCACCGCTGTTCGGCTTCAGCCAGGAGTTTGCGGAATACCGGACCTACTCCGAGGGCGATGACCCGCGGTTCATCGACTGGAATGTCTACGCGCGCAACGATCGCACCGTCATCAAGCGGTTTCTTGGCGAGACGAACAGCCATCTCATGGTCCTGCTGGATGCCAGTGCCTCGATGGGCTATGGCACCGGACCGGTGACCAAGCTGCGGTATGCGCAGTTCCTTGCGGCCAGTCTCGCCTACATCGCCGCCCGGCAGCACGATGCGGTGGGAGTCATGGTGTTCGATGACGAGGTGCGGGCCTATCGTCCGCCTTCCGGCCGTACGAAGCTGCATGGCCTGCTGCATGCCATCGACGCCGCCGTGCCTTCACGCCGCACCGATCTTGACAAGCCCTTCAGCCGGTTTCGCGAGCACATCGCCCGCCGCGGCATGGTGGCGGTCATATCCGACTTCTATTGCGACCCGCAGGCGCTCATCGAGGGCGTGCGACCGCTCGCCTTCCAGGGGCAGGACGTGATCCTGTTCCAGGTGCTCGATCCGCGCGAGCTCAATCCGGCGCTCTCGGAGTCGGCCCTGCTCGAGGACATGGAAACGGGACAGGCTGTCGAGGTCTCGCCGTCGTTCATGCAGAAGGACTATCCCGACCGCATCCGCGCGCACATCAAGTCGTTGCAGGACGCCGCGACCGGCATCGGTGCGGACCACGTGCTGCTCGAGACGACGGCGCCGCTCGACGTACCGCTGCGCAACTATCTGCTGTTCAGGCAGCGACGCCGATGAGCTTCCTTGCACCCCTCTTTCTGGCAGGGCTTGGCGCGATCGCGCTGCCGGTGTGGCTGCACCTGCTGCAGACGCAGACGCCGGAACGGCAGCCATTCAGTTCCGCGATGCTGCTCAAGATGTCGGAGCAGCGCATCCATCTGCGCCGCCGTCTGCGGTACCTCGCCCTGCTCGCGCTGCGCATCGCGCTGTTCGCCCTGCTCGCCCTCGCGTTTTCCCAGCCCCTCTGGGAACGATCACAGACGGCAGCGGCGGGCGGTGACACGCAGGAACATCTCATCGTGATCGATACGTCGCTGTCGATGGGGCAGGGCGACCGGATGGCACGGGCCGTCGCGGAGGCCCGCAGCGTGATGGCAGGACTCGGGCCCGGCGATACGGCGCGGCTCATCACGGCGGCTGACACGACTGAAATCGTTGCCACCGCCGTTCCGGCCACGGCAGAGACCGCGGACACCCGTGCAGGGCTGCTCCAGTCTCTCGAAACGCTGCGTGCGGGCGCTGGCCGCCTGGACTTCGGTGTCCTGGCTGCGGGGTTGGGCGAGCTGTCCGGCACCGGCACGCAGCCCCTCGTCACGCATCTCATCAGCGACTTCCAGGTCAGCGGCCTGCCGTCGCAGTTCGGCGCCCTGATCCCCCGCGCACTCGCCAATCGTTCGCAGGAGCTGGTCCTGCATCCGCTGGCGGATGCCGAGGCTGCCAACTGGTCGGTCGAGTACCTGCGGCGGACCTCTGCGGGACTGGATATCGGCGTGCGCGGCTATCACACGCCGGCGCGGGACGTCACGCTGGTACTGACCTTGAACGAGGCACGCGAGGAGCGGCTGGCTCGCTCCATTCCGGCGTCGGGTGTCGGCGAGTTCTCGTTCACGCTGCCCGACGTCGCCTTTGCGACCGGCGACAACAAGGTCCAGGTGACGCTCGAACCGGCGGATGACCTGCCTGCCGACGACCAGCGGTACCTCGTCGTGCCCAATGCTCCGCCAGAGCCGGTGCCGCTGCTCACCAGCCGCGTTGACGCGCCGCTGGTCCGCTACCTTGCAACGGCGTTTGCCACGGCGGCACGGCAATACCGCATCGAACCCGCGAGTCTTGCCGGCTTCGATCCCCGGACCCTCGAGCGCCATGCCTGGGTCGTGGCTGATGACCTCGGTGCCATCAGCCCGGCGCTCGCGACGGCACTGACGGACTACGTCAGCAATGGCGGCGCCCTGTTTGCTGCAGTCGGGGAGCGGGCGCTGGCGGTCGATACCCTGCCCGTCACCGGGCACCGGATTGCCCGGGGCGAAGCCGCTGCACGTGAAGGCCGGCCCTTTGACGTGGGCCGGATCGACGGTGCCCATCCACTGCTCGCCGCGACCGATGGCTGGCGTGGCATCAGTGTCACCCGGTTGCTGCCCCTGGACGTCGCGCCGGAGGACCGGGTGCTCATCGCACTCGAGGATGGCCGGCCGCTCTTGCTGGAGAGGCCGCTGGGCCAGGGGCGGATCCTGCTGCTGGCGACCAGCCTGGACAACTCCTGGAACGACCTGCCGGTCCATCCGGTGTTCGTCAGCTTCGTGGCAGAAACGGCACGGTATCTCTCGGGTGAGCAATCCTTGAGCCGCCAGCAGATTGCGGGCTCAAGCCTGCCGCTGTCGGTGACGGGAGCTTCCTCCGGCCAGGTGGTCGACCCCGCCGGGCGGACCGTGCTGTCGCTCGCCGATACCCGCCGCGCCCAGGACGTGGCTTTGCGGCAAACCGGTTTCTATCAGGTCTATACTCCGGGCAAGGAAACGCTCATTGCGGTCAATCCCGATCCGCGGGAATCGGATCTCGAGCCGATGACGGCCGAGCAGCTCGAACGCTGGCGGCAGGCGGCCGAGATTGCTCCGAGCCAGGCCGTGGCAGTCGCTGACAACCTGGAGCGGCCACCGCCGTTCGAGCTGTGGCGCTACCTGCTGATCCTGCTGGCGCTCGTGGTGCTGGCCGAGTCCCTGTTGGGCAATCGCTATCTCAAGGGTCACCTGCATGACCCGTCGCTCGATGCAGGAAGGACAGCGTCATGATTGGGCATGGAACCGACGCCACTGCACGACTCGAGAACTGGCTCGAGTCCTTCCGCGAACGCCTGAAACGCATGCGGGTGGCACGGGGTTTTGCGGCACTCGCCGCCGCTGCGCTGGCGATCACGGTTGCCGGTGTCTACCTCGCCATCGGCGCGGGCTTTCTCTCCGGCATCTTTGTCGCCACGCGCATCGCGCTGGTGGTCGTGCTGGCCGCACTGGCCGTCTGGCTCATCGTGCTGCCGCTGCGCCGGCTGAAGGCGGGCGCGATCCCGGAAATCGAAGGGCGTACGCCGGAGCTGGGGGGGCGCGTCGAGACGTATGCAGGCATGCGGGAACGGGGCAATCCGTTCATCGACCTGCTGGCGGAGGACACCCTCCGCGTCACCGCTGACCACCCGATCGAACGCCAGGTCCAGCCTCGCGAACTGATCGTACCCACCGCCATCGGCGGCGTTGCCGTGGCGGCGTTGCTCTGGCTCGCGATTGCCGGGCCAGGCCTGTTCGCCTATGGCGTGCGGCACCTGTGGGCCGGCTGGGCCGTCTCCGACCTGCTGCCGCCCCAGAGCATCGCGGTGACGCCGGGCGATGAGGCGGTGCGCCGTGGCGGCAGCGTGCCGCTGCTCGCCGAGATGCAGGGGTTCGAGCCGTCCGCGGCGACGGTGTATGCCCGTATCGGCGACGGCGCGTGGGAAGAAGTCGAGATGGCGCGGACGGATCGCGGCTTCGAGTTCACGTTCTTCTCGGTTCGCGAACCGCTCGAGTACTACGTTGCGGCTGCCGGGACGCGCAGTCCCTCGTACAACGTGTCGGTCGTGGATCTGCCGAGTGTCGGCAACCTGCGCCTGACCTACACCTATCCGCGCTGGACCGGGCGCGACCCCGAAGTCCACGATCCGGGTGGCGACATTTCAACGGTGGCCGGCACGGGCGTCGAACTCGAGATCACGGCGGATGCACCGCTGCCCGCCGCAGAGCTGGTGCTGAACGACAAGGCCGTTGCGATGACCACGGCCGGCGTGACCGGCAAGACGCAGTTCGATGTGTCGGCTGATGGGCGCTACTACGTGGCTGCGCGCGTGGGCAGCGAACAGGTGCGCCTCACCGACGACTACTTCATCAGGATCCTCCCCGATGGCAAACCCGAGATCAAGCTGGCCCGCCCCGGCCGCGACTGGAATGCCAGCAACATCGAGGAAGTCACCGCCCACGTCGAAGCGAAGGACGATTTCGGCCTGAGTTCGCTGGAGCTGCGTTACTCGGTCAATGGCGGCGACTGGCAATCGGTGAAGCTGCCCGTGAACGGCAGCGAAACGAAAACCGATCATGTGCTCGCCCTGGAATCCATGCGCACCGTCGACGCAGGGACCGAGGAGGCCCGTCCCCTCGTACCCGGCGATCTCATTTCCTACTACGCCGTCGCGAAAGACCGGCGGCAGACCGCACAGACCGACATGTTCTTCATCGACGTGCGGCCGTTCGACCGGCGTTACTCCCAGGGCCAGGCAGGCGGCGGCGGGGGAGGCGGGGGAGGCGGTGGGCCGGAGAGCGAAATCTCGCAACGGCAGCGTGAGATCATCGTGTCCACCTGGAACCTGCTGCGCGAACCGCAGGGCCGCGAAAACCGCGGTTCAGTGCGCGACAATTCGCTCCTGCTGGCGGATCTGCAACGCACGCTGGCCGACCAGGCGCGCACGCTGACGGAGCGCGTCGATGCGCGCCAGCTGAGCGAGGACCCGCAGATTGCCGGTTTCGTCGAGAACATGAACAAGGCAGTGGGCGCCATGGGCCCGGCCGCCGAGCGGCTCGCCGCGATCGACCTCGAGAAAGCGATCCAGCCGGAACAGCAGGCGCTGCAGTTCCTCCTGCGCGCCGAGGCCGCGTTCACCGACGTGCAGGTCGCCATGCAACAGGGCGGCGGCGGGGGTGGCGGTCAGGCGGGACGCGATCTCGCGGACATGCTCGAGATCGAGATGGACCTGGAAAAGAACCAGTACGAGACGGGCAACCCGGCTTCGCTCGAAGCGAACAATGGCGACCAGGAGATGGACGAGATCGCCCGCAAGCTCCAGGAACTGGCGCGACGCCAGGAGCAGCTTGCCGCGAGTGCCCGGCAGCAGCAGAACCTGACGGCGGCGCAGCGCTGGCAGCAGGAGTCGCTGCGCCGCGAAGCCGAAGAACTGCAGCGGCGTGTCGAAAGCCTGCAGCGCCAGGCGGCCAATTCGCCGCAGCAGTCAGGTCAGCAATCTGGCCAGCAGCCGGGCCAGCCGGGCGAACAATCGGGTCAGCAGTCCGGTCAGCAGTCCGGACAGTCGGCCCAGCAGGCGGCGACGGCACGGCGGCTGGAAAGCGCGATACGCGCCATGAACGAAGCCGGCGAGGCGATGCAGGGCGGCAACGAAGGCGTTGATCGCGAACGCCTCAACCAGGCGGCAAGTGAAGCGCAGCGGCAACTCGCAGGGGCCCGTGATGAGGTCGCGAGGCAGCAGCAGCAGGCGTTGCAGGCTGCCTTGTCGGACATGGCAGACCGTGCCGGTGAGTTGTATGAACAGCAGCGCGAAGTCGACCAGGAGCTGCAGGCGGCGGTCCGCAAGCTGCTGGCAGAGCGTCGCGAGGCGACGCGTGGCCAGAGCGGCCTGACCGACGAACAGGAAGAACGGCTGGCCGGGGAGAAACGCGAGCTCGGCGAAGGCGTGCAGCGTCTTGAACGGGAGATGACGAGTTCTGCCCGGGCACTGCGCAATGAATCGGGCAGCACTGCGCAGACGCTGGAAAGCGCCGTGCAGGATCTGCGCGATTCCGAACTGCAGGCGCGGCTTGCGATCGCCGCCGACTACATCCGCCGCGGTGGCGCCGCGTTCGTCGCCGGCAGCGAAAGCGCGGTGACGGACGGTCTGCGCGAGCTGCGCGACCAGCTGCGTCGCGCGGAATCGATGGCGGGCGGCGCCACGGCGAACGCCGGACAGAATCCGGCAGATGAGGCCCTTTCGCGCGTCCAGGCGCTGCGCCGCGAACTGCAACAGCTCGCGAATGCCGCACAGCAGGCCAATGGCCAGCAGCCCGGGCAGAACCGCCAGGGCCAGGGCCAGAACGGAGAAGGCCAGCAGCCGGGAGAAGGCCGCGGCGAGGGCCAGGGAGAAGGCCAGGGTCAGGGCAGCCAGACTGCACGGAACCAGGACAGTCAGGGACAGGGTGAAGGCCAGGGCGAGGCGCAGGGCGAAGGTCAGGGGCAAGGCGAAGGCCAGGGGCAAGGGTCGGGACAGGGTTCGCAGACCGCATCTGCAGGCGCGCGCGGGGGGCAGCCTGGACAGGCAGGCGCACCGAATGGCGGAAGCTATGGCGATGGCAGCAACGGCGTGATCGGCGGTGTGGGCCCGGTTGGCGGCGGATGGAGGGGGGGTGGCTGGTGGGACCGGCCGCTGACGGGTTCGCTGCCGCCGATTTCGGTTCGCGACGACATCCAGCGCGACATCACCGAGACCACGCGCGAAGTCCGCTCGCTGCTTCCTGATCTCGATCAACGCGGCATTGCGCCCGCTGACCTCGAAGCGATCCGCACCCTCACGCGCCAGCTCGAACAGGCCCGGTTTACTGGCGGCGACCAGGTACTCGACCGGGAGCTGAAGGCCAACCTCGCCCTGCTCGAGCAGCTCGAACTCAGGCTGTCGCAGAGTCTTGAGCGCGAAAGGTCTGCCAATGTGCGCACCGCGGTCGCCGAGCGGGTGCCCGAGGAATACAAGGATGCCGTGGCGGAGTACTACCGCCGCCTCAGCAAGGAAAAATAGCTCAAGGTCTCTGCATGCCGAAGCTGGAAAGCAATGTACTGCTCGTCGTCGACGACGAGCCTGATTTTGTCGAGATCATCGCGCAGATCGCCACCGGTATCGGATTCGAGGTCCTGGCGGCCAACAGTGCAGAGTCGCTGTTCGACCAGCTGTCCCGCCGGGGTCCTTCCATGGTGCTGCTCGACCTGCAGCTCCCGGGTATGGATGGCATCGAGATCCTGAGGCATCTCGCCCGCCAGACGCTCGAGGCAGGCGTGCTGCTCGTCAGCGGCATGGATCATCGCGTGATCATGAGTGCCCGCCAGCTCGGCGAATCGCTCGGACTCAAGATGCTGGGTGTGCTGCAGAAGCCCGCGATGATCGAGGATATCGAGGCGCTGCTCGCAACCCATCTCGATCGCAATGCCAAGCTCGAAGCCGAGGATCTGCGCCGTGGCATCGAGGAAATGGAGCTGCTGGTGCACTACCAGCCGAAGCTGGTTCGCACCGAGGGCCGCTGGCAGATACGCAGTGCCGAGGCGCTGGTCCGCTGGAATCACCCGCGACTGGGCCTGGTCTATCCGGGGCAGTTCCTGCCGCTGGCGGAAAACAACGAGCTCATCGCAGCCATCACGGACTTCGTGCTTTCCGATGCGGTCCGCCAGGCCGGCCTGTGGCGCCAGCACGGCCACGATGTCGGTGTGGCGGTCAATCTCTCCCCGCGGCTGGTGCGCGATATCGGTTTTCCCGATCGCCTGAGCCGCTTGCTCAAGGAGTACGACCTGCCTCCCGAACGACTCACGATCGAAGTGACGGAGGCCTCCTCCCTGCACGATCCCGAGCTGGTGACCGATGTCTTTACGCGCCTGCGGGTGAAGGGCATCGCGCTGTCACTCGATGATTTCGGGACGGGGACCTCCTCGATCACGCAGCTCTACCGCATGCCGTTCACGGAAGTGAAGATCGACGGTTCGCTCATCGCCGAAGTCCCGCATACGCAGGCAGCGGCGACCGTGGTGCGCGCGATCGTCGAGCTGGCGCATCGCCTGTCGCTGTCGGTCTGCGCGGAAGGCATCGAGACGGTTGCTGCCTTCGAGTTCATGGAGCAGGTGGGCTGTGAGGCGCTGCAGGGCAGGTTGATCGCCTCGGCAGTACCGGCTGTCGAGCTCGAGGCACTGGCGAGGAGCTGGAGCAGCGGCTATCCCTCGCCGACCGCACCCGCGACGAACTAACGACGAACTACCGCCTGCGATTGCGGGCAACGCTGGCGCGAGGCGATTCCGCTTCGCCATGGACGAGCAGGTCGAGAGGGCAGGTCACGACAACGCGGGTGCCATGGCCCGGCTCGACGAAAGTCAAGGTGGCGCCCATCATGCGCGCCCGGTATTCCATGATCTTGAGCCCCATCCCCGGCTGGCTCTGGCGCATGCCCGCGGCCAGGCCGATGCCATCGTCCGTGATGGACAGCCGCAACTGGCTCGGTGTCGTCTCGAGCAGGATGCGCAGCCGGGCGGCGTGGGCGTAGCGTGCTGCGTTGGTCGTGGCTTCCTGGGCGATGCGGAAGAAGTGCGTTGCCGCACTTTCATCGAGGCTGGGCAGCGGCCGGCCCGTGTTCTTGAAGGTGCACTCCAGGTGGTACGTATCGACGCAGCGCTGTGCCAGGTGCCGGAGCGCTTCCGCGAGTCCGCCGCGTTCCAGGTTCACCGGCGCGAGGCCTCGTGCCAGCAGGCGGGTACTCTGGATCGTGTGCGCCACCAGCTCGCGGATCTTCTTTACCTGGGGCAGGTACGTGGGCGCCTCCTGAGTCAGTTGCAATTCAAGGCCACGCAGCAACAGTGACAGCCCGGTCAACTCCTGGCCCAGGCCATCATGCATGTCGCTGCCGAGCCGCTGCTGTTCGCGATTCGAGATCTCGAGGAGCTCCCGGGTGAGCTCCTTGAATGCCGTGATCTCGCGGCTCGTGCTGACGGTACCGACGACGGCGCCCGTGGCCGGATCGCGCAATGGCAGCTGCGAACTGATGAACCACCTGAGTGTTCCATCGGGTGACTGCCACGTGACTTCCTGGTAATCGAGAAGCTTCCAGGGCACCGCCGGGTTGGGGGGCGTGGAGTCACCTCCGGTGAGCCGCGCGAGTTCGGGAAACTCGCTCGTGTGATGCCCCAGAACCTTCTCCCGGGGACGGTCGATGAGATCGAGCAGCGCCCGATTGACGACGGTCAATGTCTGTTCGTGGTCTGCCGCGAAGACGATCACCGGCAGATTGTCGATGAGCGTACTCAGCAGGATCCGCTGTTCTTCCAGTGCCGCCTGCGCACGACGTCGTTCCTGCCGTTCATGGGCTTCCGCCAGGGCGCGGTGCACGACGGCGGGCAGCCGCTGCAACCGGTCCTTTAGTACATAATCAGTGGCGCCGCTTTTCAGCGCTTCGGTCGCCCTTTCCTCGCCGAGCGAGCCTGAGACGAATATGAACGGGACGTCGGGATGCCGCGCCCGCAGGATGGAAAGCGCGGTCAGTCCGTCAAAACCCGGCAGGCTGTAGTCCGCCAGCACCAGATCGGGTGGCGATTCGATGGCATCACGGAATCCGGCTTCGGTAGCCACGTGGCGCCAGACGACATCCGGCCTGTCGCGGGCAAGCTCGAGCTGGATCAGCTCGGCATCGTTCGGGTCGTCCTCCAGCAGTACGATCCGCAGCACCTTGGCAGTTTCGCGGGACACAGCTGATTTCCTTCAGCCTGACGTTAACACACGGGCTTCATGCATACATTGCAACGTTGACAATGACGCGCTGCACGCCTTGTCCTGCACGCCTGCCGGTGGTACAAACCCGGTGGGCGATGGACTGCCACAGGGCTCCCGTTTCCCGTGTTATGGCGGAGCACACCAAGAAAATACTGATCGTCGATGACCATCCTTTTGTCCGCGAGGGGCTCAAGCAGCTCCTGGCGACGCAGGGGGAATTCACCGTTGTGGCTGAAGCGTCGACGATCGCCGCAGCCCAGGCGGTCCTGGCAGAGGCCGTTCCCGACATCGCCGTCGTCGATCTCACGCTGGGCACGGAGGACGGCATCGAACTCGTCCGCTGGTTACGTGACCATCATCCCGCGGTGGCCGTCCTGGTCCTGTCGATGCAGGACGAGGCGCTGTTTGCAGAACGGCTGCTGCGACTCGGTGTGCAGGGCTACGTGATGAAGAACGTCGCGGCTGCCGATTTCCTCACGGCACTGAAGCGCATTGCCCGCGGGCAGAAACACGTCAGCGCATCGGTGGGCGAACGGCTGCTGACACAGGTGGCACGCGGCCGTACGGTGGATGGCGAGGACCCGGTCGAGGCGCTTACCGATCGCGAGCTCGGCATTTTCCGCCTCATCGGTGCCGGCATCAGCACACGCGAAATCGCCAATCGTCTCGACCTGTCGATGAAGACCGTCGATGCGCATCGCCGGCACATGCGCGAGAAACTCAATCTCCGTTCCACCAGCGAGCTCATCCGCTACGCAACGCAGTGGGTGGCAGACCGGTCGGACAGCGCGCCCGGAGGGCATCATCCGTGATCCGGCAAGGGGTGACCCGGCGCGGCATCCAGCCAGCGATGGCGACGCGTGCCGGTGCGCATAAGGGATTGCCTGATTCGGGATTTCGCTGCTTTCCCCCCGCTGCGGATTGCTGCAAGATTTCGCAGGAGGTCGGCAGATGAACACGGGATCTTCCTTCAACAGGTCGGGGCAGAAGTCCGCCGGCACCCAGCTGCGTGCGCGGCGCGTGTTGATCGTCGACGATCATCCGATCGTCCGCCAGGGACTGCGGCGCCTGATCGAGGCTGAACCTGATCTCGAAGTGTGTGGCGAAGCCGAGGCCGTTCGCGATGCAAAGCAGCTGGTGCGCGAACTGCAGCCGGACATCGTCATCGTCGACATCTCGCTGAAGCAGGGCGACGGACTCGAGCTCCTCAAGGACGTCCGTGCCCACTATCCTTCGCTGCCGGTGCTCGTGCTGTCGATGCACGACGAGGCAGTCTATGCGGAGCGCATGCTGTCCGCAGGCGCCAGCGGCTACATCATGAAGCATGCGGCGAGTGACCAGTTCCTCATCGCCCTGCGCCGGGTGCTCGATGGCGGTATCTACGTGAGCGAAGCGGTCGGCAACAGCATGATCGAGAAGTTTGCGGCAGGCACGGCCTACGTCTCCGCCAATCCGGTGGACAGCCTGACGAACCGCGAGCTGCAGGTGCTGCACATGATCGGCAAGGGATTGTCCACCCGCCAGACTGCCGACGCACTCAATCTCAGCATCAAGACGGTGGAGTCGCATCGCCAGCGGATCAAGCGCAAGCTTTCCCTGAACAACTCGGCGCAGCTCATGCAGTACGCCGTCAACTGGTACGCGGGAAGGGATCCCACGCAGCGCTGATCCGGCCTTTCCCCCGAGGACATGGAAGCCATCCAGGCATTGAGTTCCAGCGCCGCAGTCCTCGGTCTGATTGCCGGCGTCCTGCTGGTTGCCCTCCCTGCCATCATTGCCTACTTCCTGCGGCGGGCCCGCAGGAATCGGGGTGCACCGGCGCGCGCAGACCTGCTGCAGAAGAACCGGCGCAATGAGCTGATCGTCGAGGCGTCAGGCGAAGGGATTCTCGAACTCGACAACGCCGGCATCGTGCGTTACGCCAATCCGGCAGCAGCCCGCCTGCTGGCCTACACGACTGAGGAGCTCATCGGCCTCAACTACCACGTCCTGGTCGATGCACCGGAAAACGACACGATCGTCCGTCACACCCGCTACACCACCGACGTGAAGCGTGGTGTCGGCGCGGTGCTCAAGGGCAAGGACGGTCGCCGCCGGCCGGTGGAATACCGGATTGTCCCCATCACCGAGAACGGGCAGTCGGTCGGGACCGTCCTGTCCTTCAATGACATTTCGGAGCGCGAACGCCTCGATGCGATGCTGCGCGATACGCAGATCACTGCGCACGTCGGCGGCTGGGAGCTCACGGTGGATTCGGGACGCCTGAGCCTGACCGACGAGGTATTCCGGATCTATGACTTGGGTATAGGTTCCAAGCTCGGTCTCGAAGAGGGCATGGGTTTCTACGATCCCGAGGACCGGCCGGCGCTGCGCGCTGCCTTCGACAAGGCGTTGCAGGAAGGTCGCGGCTTCGATCTCGAGCTCAGGCTTGCTACGGCGAAGGGCCGGCGCATCTGGGTCCGTTCGATCTGCAAGGTCGACCGCCGTGGCGATCGGGTGGTGCGGCTGTACGGCACCATCCAGGACATCACCGATCGCAAGCTCGTCGAACGGGAGCTGCGCGAGACGCGGGACTTCTACCAGCGGACTCTCGATGCCCTGCCGGTCGGCGTCGCGTACGTGAGCAGCCAGTTGAAGGTTGCCTTCCTGAACCAGTCCTATGGGGAATGGCGGTCGGTCGAGCCGCAGCAGGTCATCGGCCTGTCACTCAAGGAAGTCCTGGGGACAGAGCACTACGCCGACGTGTCAGGTTACGTGCAAGCGGCGCTCGCCGGCGAGATCCAGAATTTCCAGCGGTCAGGCACGATCGATGGTCGCCATCGCGAGTGGCGAATGCACTTCATTCCCGAGCGCGCTCCATCGGGCGAGATCCGTGGCTTCTTTGCGATCCTCCATGACCTGACCGACTTCAAGCGGCTGGAGGAACACCTGCTGCGTGCCCAGAAGATGCAGGCGATCGGCCAGCTGACAGGGGGCATCGCGCACGATTTCAACAATCTCCTCGGCATCGTCCTCGGCAACCTGCAGCTGCTCGAGCGCGGCATCAGCGACGATCCGCTGCTATCACGCAAGGTACGCACGGCCATGCGGGCTGCGATGCGTGGCGCCGATCTCACGCGTCGCCTGCTCGCGTTCGCCAGGCGGCAGATCCTCGATCCCGTGGTGCTCGATCTCTGCCACCTGCTGACCGGACTGGGCGACCTCCTGCAGCGCACGCTCGGTGATTCCATCGAAGTCCGCATGTCGGCACCTGCAGACTTGTGGCATACGCGGGTCGATCCGGGGCAGCTGGAGAACGCGATCATCAATCTCGCGATCAATGCGCGTGACGCGATGCCTGCGGGCGGCAGGCTCAAGGTGGAGGCGCGCAACGTGCGGATCGACAGCGCCTTCCGCCTCGACCACCCGCAGATCCAGCCTGGCGATTTCGTGGCAGTGAGCGTCGAGGACAACGGCGCCGGCATTGCCCCCGACGTCCTGAAGCGGGTGTTCGAGCCCTTTTTCACGACCAAGGAACATGGCAAGGGCAGTGGCCTCGGGCTGCCGATGGTGCACGGGTTCGCCGAGCAGTCCGGGGGCGTTGCCACCATCGAAAGCGAGGTGGGCAAGGGGACGACCGTAACCCTGCTGCTGCCCCGGTCGATCGAGAGCGAGGAACCCAGCCACGACGACACGATCGTCCAGAAAATGATGCCGGGCGGCCATGAATCGATCCTGGTGGTCGAGGATGATCCCGATCTCCGTGAGACGGTGGTCACGGCATTGCGGCAGCTGGGCTATCAGACTCTCGAGGCGGCCAATGCAAAGGACGCGCTCGTGTTCCTGGCCGGCGGCGAGAAAATCGACCTGCTGTTCACGGACGTGATGATGCCGGGCGGGATGCTTGGTCCTGCCCTTGCACAGCGGGCGCGCGAATTCCGGCCCGGCCTCGGCGTGCTGTTCACGACGGGCTATGCGGAGAGCGGCGTGCTTGCCAGTGGCGATGGGGTAGTGGCCTCGGATGTCATCCCGAAGCCCTACCGGAATGAGGACCTGGCGCTGCGTATCCGCCAGGTGATCGACCGGGAGACGCGAGTTGCCTGAAAGCCTGAACCGGATGCTGGTCATCGACGACCAGCCCGACCTCTGCGAGTACATCGCCGAGGTGGCGGCCGGCGTGGGTTTCGACGTGCGTGCGGTTACCGAGCCTGAAGCGTTCCGCCGCACGTATGCCGAATTCAGGCCCACGCTGGTGGTGCTCGACCTGCAGATGCCCGAGGCCGATGGCATCGAACTGCTGCGCTATCTTGCAGATCAGGGTTCGCGCGCCCATGTGCTGGTCGCGAGCGGCATGGACGGCCGCATCCTGCAGACGGCCGAAGCGGTCGGCCGTTCGCGGGGTCTCAAGATGCTCGGAGCCTTGCAGAAGCCGATCCTGCTCCCGGATCTCGAGACCCGCCTGCGCTCGGTCCTGATCGCGGAAACACCGTTGCACGCGGCTGACCTGTCGCGCGCCATCGATCACGGCCAGATTTCGGTCCACTACCAGCCCAAGGTGGCACGGCGGGCGCCCGGGCAGTGGATCATCGAAGGCACCGAGGCCCTCGCCCGCTGGCGGCATCCGGATCTCGGGCCGATTTCGCCCGTGCGCTTCATTCCCCTTGCTGAAACCCACGGGCTCATCAACCGGCTTACCGACTATGTCCTCCAGGCGGCGCTTGGCCAGAGCCGGCAGTGGGACGACCAGGGCCTGCACCTGTCGATGGCCATCAACCTCTCGCCCCACCTGCTCAACGATCTCGGGTTTCCGGATCGGGTGGCGCGGCTGGCTGAAGTGATCGGTGCCGATCCGCGGCGAGTCGTCTTCGAGATCACCGAAAGCGCTGCGATGGCGGACCCCGGAACCAGCATGGATGTGCTGACCCGCCTGCGCGTCAAGAACTTCGGGCTCTCGATCGACGATTTCGGCACCGGCTTTTCATCGCTCAAGCAGTTGTACCTGATGCCCTTCAGCGAACTCAAGATCGACACTTCCTTCGTCCAGGATGTCTGCGAGCACGACGATGCGAGAATCATGGTGGAGACCATGGTGCTGCTGGCGCACAAGCTGCAGCTCACCGCCTGCGCCGAAGGGGTCGAGACGCAGGAGGCGCTGGATTTCCTGGACCAGTGCGAGTGTGATCGTGCACAGGGATATTTCATCGGCCGGCCCATGCCCGGCGGCGATATCCCTGCCTGCGTGCGGACCTGGAACGACGCGCATCGCGCAGGCCGCTGAAAGCCGAGAAAAACAGCCATGGTTCCCACCGACGATTCCTTCGAGCTCAAGGCCGGGATAGGACCCGATGCCGAGCCGCTGCAGCTGCTGCTGGTGGAGGACGAGCCGACCCAGCGGCTGATCCTCACCCGCAAGCTCAGTCGGGCCGGCTATGTCGTGGATACCGCAGGCAATGGCCGCGAAGCGCTCGACAAGCTGCTGTCCGGGGACTACTCGCTGCTCCTCACCGACTGGGACATGCCGGTCATGGATGGCGCCGCGCTCTGCCGGGCACTGCGTGCTGCGGACCTGCCGCACTACGTCTACACCCTGCTGCTCACGGGGCGCGAGGGACTGGAACATGTCGTCGCCGGTCTCGAAGCGGGCGCGGACGACTACCTCGTGAAGCCGGTCGAGGACGTCGAGCTGAGGGCGCGGCTGGCTACCGGCCGGCGGATCGTCCAGCTCGAGCGCTCCCTGCGTGCAGCCAACGAGGAGAACCGCCGGCTGTCGGTGACGGATCCGCTGACGGGGGTGTACAACCGGCGCTACCTGATGGATCTCCTGCCCCGGGAGCTCGAGCGTGCCGCGCGTTACGGACGGCCACTGTCGATGATCATGACCGATCTCGACCACTTCAAGCGCATCAACGACACGCATGGCCATCTCGCCGGGGACGAAGTGCTCCGGGCGGCCGTGGGGGTGATCAACGACAGTATCCGCAAGACCGACTGGGTGGCACGGTACGGTGGCGAGGAGTTCCTGGTCGTGTTGCCCGAGACGACACTGGCCAACGCACGCATCGTGGCCGAGAACCTGCGGACGAAGCTGGCAAGCCGTCCCCTGGGCGCGGGCGTGCTCCAGCTGCAGGTGACCGCGAGCTTGGGGTTGGTGGGATGGGAAACCGCCGTTCCCGCGCAGGCCAGCCTGGATGAGCTGATTGCCCGGTGTGATGCCTGCCTCTACGCCAGCAAGGCCGGCGGGCGTAACCGCCTGACTGCCGCTGCGATGGGGTAGCAACGGCCGGCTATCCCAGGCGGGCCTTGAGGAACTCCGTGACCCGAGCGAGCTCCGACTGCAGCCCTTCCAGCAGCGCCTTGAGTTCCGCCTCGGTGGCTACGCCACTGCGTTCTTCCAGGGTTGCAGCGAGATCCCGCAGCAGCACAGCATGGATGTTTGCGCTCGCGCCCTTGAGCTGGTGTGCCACCAGCCGCAGCGCTGGCCGGTCACGGGAGGCGAGGGCATCCACCAATTCCTTCGAGGCGCTCGCGCCACTGCTGGCAAACGTCTCACTGAGTGCCAGTGCGAATTCCCGGTCGCCCTGGGTCAGTTGCAGCAGCCGGCCGAGATCGACTGATTCTGCCATCGGCGCGGCCTGCACCCGTGGTTCCCCCTGCGTGTCGTGGGCGAGGCCGAACCGCTCCAGCGTTTCCCGCAGCCGGTCCATTTCCAGCGGCTTGGTGAGGCAGGCGTCCATGCCGGCGACCAGGCACTGCTCCAGCTGGCCTGCCATCGCGTTCGCAGTCAGCGCGACGATCGGCATACGGCGGGCGCTGCCTTCGAGTTTCCGGATTTCACGCGTGGCGGTCAGGCCATCCATTACGGGCATCTGCATGTCCATGAACACGAGGTCGTAGCTCCCGCGCCGGCAGGTTTCTACGGCAGCAGCACCGTCATCCACGGTGGTCACATGGCAGCCGAGCCGCTCGAGGAACCGCTGCGCCACCTTCTGGTTCACCACGTTGTCTTCCACCAGGAGCACGCGGCCCCGGTACCGTCCATCCCGGGTGGTTGCCGCGAGCGTCATCCGCGTCACCATCGGCTGGCTCTGCAGGTGCCACTCGCGAGCTTCACGCATGAGGACGTGCGCGAGGCAGTCGAGCAGCTCGCGGCTGCGCACCGGCTTGGCCAGGTAGGCTGCGAATCCGAGGCGCGCGAACCGGGCGATGTCCCCGTGGCGGTCGATGGAGGTCAGCATGACGAGCCGCGCTTCTGCAAGAAGCGGATCGCCGTTGATCTCCACCGCGAGTGCGGCTCCATCCATGTCGGGCATCTGGAAGTCGGCGAGCACGACCTCGATGCGACGGTTCTCCGCCAGCGCCTGCCGCATCATTGTCAGTCCTTCCGTACCGCTTGCTGCAAGCAGGACCTCATAACCCGCGTGCACCAGCTGTTCGAACAGCACGCGCCGGTTCGTTTCGTTGTCGTCGACGACCAGGACGCGCAGTCCCGGGGAGCCAGGCCGGACTGCCGGCGCGGAGGGCTCGGTGACATCCGCTTCGAGGGGCAATGTGAACCAGAAAGTGGACCCCTTGCCCGGCGCACTTTCGGCACCCACCTGTCCTGCCATCAGTTCCACCAGCCGCGAAACGATCGACAGGCCGAGCCCCGTGCCGCCAAAGTGACGCGTCGTCGACACGTCCGCCTGGGTGAACGGCTGGAACAGCACCGCGAGCGTATCGGGTGCGATGCCGATGCCGGTATCGCCAACCTCGAAATGCACCAGGGCACGGCCGTCCCGGCGCCCCAGCAGGTAGACGTCAACGGTGACTTCGCCACTGCGCGTGAACTTGATGGCGTTGCCTACGAGGTTGATCAGGCACTGGCGGATCCGCTGTGGATCGCCGAGGACCCGATCCGGCACTTCCGGATGGACGTTGACGATCAGCTCGAGGTCCTTGCCGGCCGCCTGGAAGGCCATCATCGCGCCCACGTCCTCGACGTTGCCGCGCAGGTCCATCTCGATGGTTTCGATCTCGAGCCGGCCGGCTTCGATCTTCGAGAAGTCGAGCAGGTCATTGATGACGGAGAGCAGTGCATCCGCGCTGCTGCGGATGGTTTCCGCATAGTCACGCTGGGTCGGGTCCAGCGTGGTTTCCAGGAGCAGCCCGGTCATGCCGATGACGCCGTTCATCGGCGTACGGATCTCATGGCTGACGTTCGCGAGGAAGGCGCTCTTCGTGCGCGTGGCAGCTTCTGCCGCGTTCTTGGCCGCACGCAGTTCCTCTGCGGCACGGTGGCTGTCGGTGATGTCGCGCGTCATGCCCAGCAGCCGCAGTGGCTTGCCTTCTGCGTCGCGGAAAACGACAGCCTGTCTTTCCAGTACGCGTTCGACACCGGCGCTGTGCCGGATGCGGAACGAATCCGAATGATGCCGCCCGCTGCCCTTGAGGAGCTGCTCGAGATTGTCGCGCATGCGGGGCAAGTCGTCCGGATGGATGAGTGCATGCACCGTTGCGTCGTCGATGGGACTTCCGGGCAGCAGGCCCCACAGCTGGAAATTGCGTTTGTCCCAGGTCCGCTCGCGGGTGCCCGGATTCCAGTCGAAGATGCCGATACCCGCCGTGCTGGTGGCGAGCGCGAGCCGTTCGAGCAGCTCCGAGCGGTTCTCCTCGGCAACATGGACGTCGGTGATGTCCTGCACGGCGCCGGCGATACGGACGACTCCGCCGTCGGCAAACTCCGGCTCGCCGATCGAACGTATCCAGATGGCCCGCCCGGAGGGCGTGGTGCCCGACAGGGTGAGGTCCCACGAATGCCCCTGGGTGCGGGCGGTTTCGATCGCCTGCTGCAGCTGCTGCCGTGAATCCGGGTGGTAGATCGCCATGATCTGCCCGATGTCCGGCTCGGACTCGAGCGGCAGTTCGAAGATCCGTCGCATGTCCTCCGACCAGGTGCGCTGGCCCGTGACGACATCGAACTCCCAGCCACCGATCTTCGCGATACGGCCCACGATCTGGCGCAGCGTCTGGCTGCGGCGCAGCTGGACTTCGGTTTCCGACGCACGGTCCAGGGTTGCCTGCAATACGTCGCTGTCACGCCGCGCCTGCTCTGCCTTCTCGATGGCAACCGTTTCCGTCCGGGCCTTGCGCAGTTGCCAGATGCCGAGCAGCGCTGTCGTCCATACGGCAAAGATCGACATGATGCTGTTGCCGAGCATCACCCACATGTCTTCCCCCGGCAGCCGCAGGATCGCGTTTGCCACCGTGAGCAAGGTGCCGATGCCTGCCGCGACATAGGAATGCCGCGGGCTGGAGGACCATAGACTGATCAGCACAACGACGACATAAAGAATGCCGACTGCTGCCTCTGCGGGCAATTTGAGGTCGACGAGGAACAGGGCGGCGCTCAGAACCCCTATCCATGGCAGCAGGTTGCGTTGCCGGAGTCTTGCGGCGAACTGATTGCGATACCCGCTGCCCTCATTCATCCGTAGAATCCGGTGCAGCTTGCGGCGGTGTGTAAGGAGTGCACGGCGATGCGGATACTGAAATGGCTGGGGGTGGGGGTGGGCGTGCTGGTCGGGCTGTTCATTGTCACGGTCGTCCTGGTCGTGCTCTTCGTCGATCCGAATGACTACAAGGATGATCTCGAACGGCTGGCCGAACAACAGACTGGTCGACAGCTTGCGCTGACTGGAGACCTCAAGTTGTCCGTATTCCCCTGGCTCGCCATCGAGTTCGGCCCGGCGACCTTGAGCGATGCGCCCGGATTCGGCAATGAACCCTTCGTGGCGGTGCAGCGCGCCCGGCTGAGCGTGCGGTTCCTGCCGTTGCTGCGCGGAGCCATCGAGGTCGGCGATATCCGTCTCGACGGCATGAATGTCCGCCTCATCACCGACGCCACGGGCCGGGAAAACTGGGCCGATCTGGCGGCAACCGGGCCTGACGAGACGCCACCGGCCGATGGGGAATCGCTGTCCATCCCCACGATCGCGGGCCTCGAGATCCGCGCGGCCTCCATCCTGCTCGAGGACCGTCGTGACGACAGCCGCATGGGGATCGTCAACCTGAATGTGGAAACCGGGCGGCTCGCGAGCGGTGAGCCCTTCGGTCTCAGCAGCGACTTCCTCTTCGAAATGTCTCCCGGGCTGTCGGCCCGGATGTCACTGACGGCGACTGTCACCGCCGATCTGGCAACCAGCGTCCATGCACTGGAACGCCCGGTCATCGAAGCCACCTTGCTGGGAGACGGGTTGCCGGCTGACGGAGTGACTTTCAAGGTACAGGCTGACAGTGCACGGGTCGATGTCGGGCAGGAGCAGCACAGTCTTGAGGCGTTGGTGGCCGAGACAGTCTGGCGTGGCGAAGGGTTGCCGGTGGCGGGCGTTCCCGTCACCGTGCGTGCGGCGGTCCTCAAGGCGGATCTCGCGAGCCAGACACTGTCCCTGGACGGGCTCGATATCGATGCGGCGGGCGCCCAGTTCACCGGTTCGCTGACTGGCGAGGAAGTGCTCGACGCGCCGCGTCTCCAGGGGCAACTGGTGCTCGCGCCGGTCTCGCTGCGCGACTGGCTGCCGCGGCTGGGAGTGGAGGTGCCGGTCACGAGCGATCCGCAGGTGCTGCAGAAGCTGGCCTTCACTGCGCAGGTGGCATTGACCTCCACATCGGCCGGTTTCGAGGACCTCGTGCTCCAGCTGGATGACACGACGGCCCGTGGTTCCTTCGGCATTGCGGACTTCGAGGCGCAGGCGTTGCGCTTCGATCTCGATGTCGACCGCATCGATGCGGACCGTTACCTCGCACCGGAGGCGCCGGACGGCAACGCGGCGGCCGATGCCGCGCCGGCGGAGATTCCCGTGGAGGCACTGCGGCAGCTGAATGCACGGGGCACGCTCGCTATCGGCGAGGCCGTGTTCGCGGGCATCCGGTTCACGAAGCTGCGCCTGGGCGTTACCGCGCGCGACGGTGATGTCCGCTTCAATCCGGTCGAAGCAACCGCCTACGGTGGCCAGTATCGCGGCGATGTCGGGATTGCAGCTGCTGGCGATACGCCGCGCGTAACGCTCGACCAGACGCTCTCGGAAGTCGATTTCGCCCCGCTGCTCACCGATCTGTTCGAGACGCAGCGGCTGTCCGGCAAGGGCAGTTTCAACGCGAAGCTCACCGCGACGGGCCGCAACACCGAAGCGCTCCAGAAGACGCTGAACGGCACGCTCGATTTCGGAGTGAAAGACGGCGCGCTCGAAGGGGCCGATCTCTGGTACGAGATCCGCCGGGCCCGGGCCGTCTTGCGCCAGCAGGCGATTCCCGAACGGACGGGTGCGAGGCGCACCGCGTTTACCGCGCTGGCCGGTACGGGCACTGTTCGTGATGGCGTCATCGAGAGCAGGGATCTGACCATGGCCATGGCGTACCTGCGGGTCGCCGGTACCGCGAGCCTGGACTTGCCGAAGAGCGAGATCGATTCGCGTCTGGAGGCAACAGTCCTGAGGATTCCCGCCGAGGGCGCCGATACTGGCGGCATGCAGGAGCTCGTCAACGCGCGCATTCCGGTCAGGATCACCGGGCCGTTTGCCGATCCGGGTGTTCGCCCTGATATCGAGGATTACCTTGAAAACAAGGTCCGCGAGCGCGTGGAGGAAGAAACGGAGAAAGTCGAGGAGAAGCTCCGCGACACGTTGCAGGAGCGCTTGCGCCGCGCACTCGGTGGCGACGGATGAACGACGCGGCGACTGGTTACAGGTGGCAGGCTGAAATCGGGAGTCCGGATGTCGACGTCGCGCCCGCTCCGTTCGCCACTGCGTTGCTTGACTGGTTCGATGTGGCAGGACGCAAGGACCTGCCGTGGCAGCGCGATCCGACGCCGTATCGCGTCTGGGTCTCCGAGATCATGCTGCAGCAGACCCAGGTCGCCACGGTCAGCGGCTATTTCGACCGGTTCATGCAGCGGTTC
>JANNNQ010000411.1:0-11064 GCA_031398625.1 Pseudomonadota bacterium | reverse complement strand
GCCTGGGCGGTGAGGGCCAGGAGTCCGAGGGCAGTCAGCAGTGTCTTCGCCAGCAAGCCATTGCGATGCATGGTCATTCCCCTGCCCGCGCGGCGGCCGGCGTCGATTCCAGACTGCGGTAGATCGCAGTGACGAACTGCTCGGGCGTCCACGAGGAACTCGCGTAGCGGCCGTCGTAGTCACGCGTCGGTTTCGCCGCGAGCACCTGCTGCAGCGTCATCCCCTGCTTCATCATGTCGGCCACCCGGTCGCGGAAGACCGTGACCATGTCGCGATACACGACGAGGTCGTACTCGTCCGTCGGCCGGCCATCGCCCGAGACGATCATCGTGCCGCCTTCCTGGTTGCCCGCCGGGATGGCGATGTCGATCATCCGGTTCAGCGCATCGATCACGCCCTGGATGCTGCCGCCCTTCCCGAGGTCGATGACCGGATAGGCATGGATGAGGAACAGGTCCCCGGCGACGATCACGTCGGACTTGCGGAAGTACACGAACGCATCGCCATCGGTGCGGGCGGCCGGCGCGTGGTACATCACGACGCCTTCCCGGTTGAAGTAGTGCTCGATCGTGGCGGTGTAGAACACGTCGGTGGGCCATGCTGCTTCGGGCGCAGCGGGCGTCTGGCCCTGCGGCGCGCTCAACCGGTTGAGCACCGCCTCGTGCGCCGAGATCTGGGCGTGGTTCAGTTCGACGCGGTCCCCGACATAACGACCGGCCCAGTACAGGGCTTCATTGCCCCCCGTGTTGTGGGGCTCCGCGTTGGTGTTGAGGATCAGGCGCAAAGGCCGGTCGGTGATCTGGCGCAACGCGGCGAGCACGGCTTCGCTGGTGCCTGCTGTCCCCGTGTTCACGAGCAGGATGCCGGCATCGCCCACCTGCGCCGTGATGTTGCCACCGGCCCCGAGCAGCACGTGGATCTGGTCGCCCAGTTTGACGGTACGAACCACGACCGCCGGGGGTGCCACCGCCGGACCGCGAGCGTCACGCTGGCGCGAGGGTTGCGCGGCTTGCGTGACGACGAGGGCCAACAGGGCCGGGATACCAAGCGCCAGTCGGATGGCGTTCTTCCTGTTCATGGCTAGTCCCTGACCGCTTCAGCGCGTGCGCTTCGGTTCGAGTTTTTCGAGCGTCTGCAGGTACGCGGGATACAGCGTCTCCGCGCCGCCTTCCGCGACATCCTTCGGCAGGCCGTACTTGTCCGGGAACTCGTTCAGCATCGGGTTGGCGCCCGGCAGCCAGTGCGCCACATAGCCCTGCGGCCGGTCGATCTCGACTCTCGGATAGCAGGTGTACGGGGCCGTCTGGTAACCCAGGTTGATCACCCAGTTCCAGGTTCGCACGTACGGCTCGGTGAGATACACCGGATCCTCGACGACGTTGACCAGCGTCAGGTAGTCCCCGTGACGGATCCAGAACTCGGTAAGCCTCCCCGTGTCGCTGCGCGGGACGCCGTTACGGCGGATCCAGCCTTCCTTGAGATGCGTCGTTTCCACGAGCAGCGTGTCACCCACCCATTTGCCGGACGAAAAGCCCTGCCAGGTATAGGGATGATCCTCGGAGGGACGCGGCCGGCCATCCATCCAGATCGTGCGCTTCGGCGTCATCCACGACACCGTCACATGCCAGGCGTTGATCCGCAGGTTGTACGGATCGAGCTCGCGTTCGATGACGAGGTTGGCGGGACCATGCGGACCGTAGTCGGCAGGATGCGGTTCGCACTGGTGCTCCGGGATCGACCACTTCTGCGAATCCCAGGTCTCGGCCCGGAAGCGCGCGGCATCGTTGATGGGCAGGCCCGTGTAGTCGCCGAAGTCGGGACCTGCGCCGCGATCGGGCAGGTCCTCGTGCTGGCGCTGCGCCCACGTGCCGGACAAATCGACCTGCGCCAGCGCGAAGTTGCCACCGAGCAACGCCGCGGCTGCGGCGCTGCAGGCCAGGACCTGCTTGAACATGAGAACCCCCTGCAGACTTCGTTTGATTGTGCAACACGGCATCCGGACGCTGTGCAGCCCTATTGGATAGACCGGCCACTGCCAGCAAACGGCTACCCACGCCAACCGGATTCAACCAAAGCCGATACTGAAGCTCAATGCCCATCCCCCGCGGGCGTCCCAGCAGCGCGCAGTCGAGGGCCAACAGCCCGGCCCACTCATTCGGCAAGCCGGTTGCCGCCCTTGAGCTCGTACGTGAAGTGCTTGTCCGTATACGGGAGCATGTTCGTGTTCCACTGCGCGAAGTCTGCCTTGAGCCGCGCAAACACTTCAGGCTCGAGCTCCTTGAGGTTGCCGCGTTCGAGCGGATCGGCCACGACATCGAACAGGAACTCGTTGGGTCCGATCCTCAAGTATTTCCACTTGCCCTCCCGCACCGCATTCTGGTCGCGGAAGTGGTAACGCCAGTACAGCTTCCGGGAATGCGGGGGTTGCTCGCCGGCCAGCACGGCCAGCAGGTTCTCGCCGTCGGCGGGATACTGCGGATCCGGCTGGCCGCCGGCTGCCGCGAGCAGCGTCGGCAGCCAGTCCATCGAGACGATGACCTGCTCGGTGGTCCTACCGGCCGGGATGCGGGCGGGCCAGCGCACGATGGTCGGCACGCGCATGCCGCCTTCCAGCAGCTCGTTCTTCATTCCGGAGAACGGCCAGTTGTCGGAGAAGCGTTCCCCGCCGTTGTCGCTGGTAAAGACGACGATCGTATTGTCCGCAACGCCGGCCCTTTCCAGCGCGCGCATCACCTTGCCGACATTGAGATCGAGGTTCTGCACCATCGCGGCATAGGTCGCCTGGTCGCCGCCATCGTAGTGCCTCAGATTCTTGAGGTTCGCTGATACTTCGCGACCCTTCGCGTCCGGCGTTTCCCATGGCCAATGCGGCGCCGTGAAATGCAGGCTCATGAAAAAGGGCGCGCTGCCGCGAGTGAACTCCTCGATTTCCTCGACGGCACGGTTGCCCAGCAGGTCCGTGAGGTACCCATCCCTGTCGATGACCTGGTTGCCCTCGAACAGTGCCGATTGGCCCTTGGCACCCCCGTCCACCGATTCATGCGTGTAGTAGTCGTTGCCGCCATCGTGGGTGCCGAAGAAGCGTTCGTAGCCGCTCAGCAGCGGGCCGAACTTCGGCGGGCGCCCGAGATGCCACTTGCCGACGAGCGAAGTCCGGTAGCCGAGTTGCCTGAACAACGACGGCAGCGTGGGCTGGTCAGGGGGAAAGCCGTCGGTTGCGCTCGCCTCTCCCGAGATGGGTTCGTTGAGTCCGCCCGACAGCCGGTACTGGTAACGCCCGCTGATCAGCGCGAAACGCGTGGCCGAACACACGGGGGCGTTCGAGTACCCGTGGGTCATGCGCACTCCCTCGGCAGCGAGCGCATCGATGCTGGGTGTGCGGTACTCGCGGCGACCGTAGCAGCTCAGGTCCGCGTAGCCGAGGTCGTCCGCCATGATGAAGACCACGTTGGGTCGGGCGGCCGCTGCACCGAGCACGCGCTCGCTGCCGATGCCGAGAACGAGTGGCGTCGCGGCTCCCAGTTGCAGCAGGCGCCGACGGGATAGGTTCCCTGTGTCTGTCACGATTAGCCCCCCTTTGTTGTTATGCAGACCCAGCCAGCGCTGCACTTGCCTCCGGACGCAGGAAACCAGGCTGACTCCGGATCCGGCCGGATGCAATCCGGACAAGCGGACTTTAGTTGTCCAGAGGCGCAGTCACAACCGCCTGGAGGTCCTGCTCGGGGGGCAGGTCCCCCTCCCAGGCGCGCATCCCGCCTTCGAGCTGGCCGGGATGGACGATGCCTGCTGCTGCCGCGAGCGTGCATGCCGCCAGACTGCGGGCACCGCTCAGGCAGACGAACACGGGCGTCCGGTCTGCAGGGATTTCACCAAGGCGGTGGGCGAGATCGTTGACCGGAATATTGCGGGCACCCGGGAGATGGCCGGTTGCGAACTCGTGCGGTTCACGCACGTCGATGAGGACGAGACCGGCGTTGCCTGCCAGTTCCTCGCGCAGCTGCCGAGGCGAGAACCGGCGCAGCCCCGGCGTGCGGTCGAGATCGCGGGGAACCGTGATCGTCGGCTGATCGCCGCACACCGCGCAGTCGGGGCGGCGCTTGAACGTGAACTCGCGAAACTGAAGATCCAGCGCGTCATACGTCAGCAGCCGGCCGGTGAGAGGTTCGCCGATACCGAGTACCAGCTTGATGGCTTCCGTTGCCTGCAGCGTGCCGAGTACACCCGGCAACACGCCGAGCACGCCGGCCGTCGCACAGTTCGGAATGTCCGTCGACGGCTCCGGGAACAGGCAGCGGTAGCACGGGCCTTTGCCCGGGACGTACGTCATCGCCTGGCCTTCGAAGCGATGGATGGCGGCCGAGACGAGTGGCTTGCCCAACAGCACGCAGGCATCGTTGACGAGATAGCGCGTGCCGACGCGATCGGTGCCATCCAGGACGACGTCGTAGTCACCGAGGATGCCGAGGACATTCGTGGCGTTCAGCTCGACGGCATGCACGACGAGCTGCATGTCGGGATTGAGTGCCTGCAGGCGTTCCGCTGCGGCGGCGGTCTTCGGGCGACCGACATCACTCGTGGCGAACAGCACCTGCCGTTGCAGGTTCGTGACATCCACGGTGTCGCAGTCGACGAGACCGACCGTGCCCACGCCTGAAGCCGCGAGATACAGCGCCGACGGCGAACCCAGGCCGCCGGTCCCGATCACCAGCACGCGGGCCGCCTTGAGCTTTTCCTGCCCCGCCACACCGACCTCGCTCAGCACGAGATGGCGCGGGTAGCGGGCGAGATCAGCAGGGGTGAGTTCGAGGGGCATGGGAAAGGCTGTAGGCTGTAGGCAAGAAACGATCGCAACGGTTGCCGAATCATCGGCCTCCGTTCATGTCATCCGCCTGAAAGTGCACAGATGAGGTGGACTTCATCGCTGCTGCGAACCGGCGCGCGCAATCCCGCAGCCTCATCCGTATTCACGAACAAACGGATGTGCCGGCGAATGCGATCCTGCTCGTCGATCATGCGAAACCGCATGCCGGGATAGCGGGCATCGAGATCAGCCAGCACCTCTGCCAGCGTGTTGCCCTCGGCCTGCACACTGGCAGCGCCCTGCGTGTAGGAGCGCAAGGGACTGGCGATGTGGATGGTGGGCATGGGGTAACAGGCTACAGGCTACAGGCTACAGGCTACAGGCTACAGGCTACAGGCTACAGGCGAAGAGTGGTGAAGCAAGCATTCGAGTTCCGGTTGAAGTTTCATTCTTGCTGTAGCCTTCTTTCTCAGACTGCCCAGGTCACCGAGTAGATCTCGGGCAGATGCGCCGCGATTTTCTTCCACCGGTCGCCCTCGTTCGTGCTGGCCCAGACCTCGCCACCGGTCGTGCCGAAATAGAGTCCCGTGCGCTTCGCCTCATCGGCACAGAACGCCTGGCGCAGTACGGTGAGCCATGCGCGTTCCGGCAGGCCGTCATCAAGTCGTTGCCAGGACTTGCCGGCATTGCGGGTGACATACACCGCGGGCTTGCCATCGATCGACGTGCGGGGCCAGACGCTGGTGCCATCCATGGGCACGACCCACGCCGTGTCCGGATCACGGGGATGCACGACGACCGGAAAGCCGATGTCGCCGATCTTCTTCGGCATCGCCTTGCCGATCCGCACCCAGCGGCGGCCGGGCCGGTCCAGGCGATACAGGCCGCAGTGGTTCTGCTGGTACAGGCGATCGGGGTTGAGTGGATGCAGGACGGCGCAGTGCGGATCGTGCCCGTACTCCGTATCGGGACTCGGCAGGAAGTCCGCCTCGACGCCCTGGTTGATCGGCGTCCAGCTCTTTCCGGCATCGGTGGACTCAAAGGTCCCGCCAATCGACACACTGATATAGAGATGAGCCGCGTCGCGCGGATCGACCAGGATGGAATGCAGTAACTCTCCGTCCGGCGTCCCGAATTTCACCCATTCGTTGCGCAGGGGGTGGTCGTTGAAGCCGGCCACCGGCTCCCAGTGATCGCCCGCATCTTCCGACCGGAACAATCCCGCAGGCGAGGTGCCGGCGTACCACGTACCCTGTTCATCGCCGTGGCCAGGCGTCAGCCAGAACACGCGCTCGACCGCGCGGGCCGTCTCCCCCTCCGCCGCTTTACGGAATGCCGGCGGCTGGCCCGCTTCCGTCCACGTCTTGCCACGATCCTGGGACCGGAACACCGTTGGTCCGAGATGACCCGTCTTCGCCGCCATCAGCAGGACCCTGGGATTGCGCGGATCCTGGATGACGTGGTGAATGATGTGGCCGAAAAAGCATGGATTCTGCAGCTTCCAATTGCGGCGCGCCGGATCGGCCTTGATCTGAAAGGCGCCTTTGCGAGTCCCGATCCAGAGTGCGGGCATGGGTGTCTCCTTGGCGAGGATGGTGCCCCTGGTCGTTCAGCTCAGCCCCACATCGACATGTTTCCTGAATCCCGGCCGCAGGGAGATGGCCCGGTACCAGCGACCCACGCGGGGAACCGGTTCCCGCGGAATGGGCAGGCTGAACCAGCGGTGCACGAAGATGCCGAGCGCGATATCGGCGACGGTGAAGCGTTCGCCACTGGCAAAGGTGGACTCGGGCAACCCCCGGTCGAGCAGTTGCATCGCCGTCGCGAGGCGATCACGGGGCGCGCCCAGCAACCCCGGGTCGCGTTTCTCGGGCGGCGTGCGCACGAACCCGTAGAAGAGCGGCTTCAGCGCGGGGGCGAGTACCGCGAGTTGCCAGTCCATCCAGCGTTCGCCCACCGTTCGCTGTGCGGGGTCGGGTTCCCACAGGGTCTCCGCGCCGTAGCGACAGGCGAGGTAGCGGAGGATCGTATTCGACTCCCAGATGATGGTGTCCCCGTCGATCACCGTGGGCACGAGACCGTTCGGGTTCAGCCTGAGATAACGCTCGGAATCGTTGCCGCCGAAATCGCCCCCCAGGTCCTCGCGCGTGTACGGCAAGGAAAGCTCCTCGCACGCCCACAGGACTTTCTGGACGTTGCCCGAGTTACTCCGGCCGATGATATGCAGCATTCGTGTCCTCGGAATCATTCGCGGCCAGCTCGAGCCCGGAGGGCAGCAGCCAGGTCTGGGCGCTCCAGTCTGGGGACTGTCCCTTTCCGTTTTGGGGACTGTCCCCAGATTCTGCCGCGGGCTGGTTCAACCGGACCAGGTCTTCCGGCGTATCGATATCGATCGCCGCATTGGGCATCGGCACATGGACCAGGCGCGACGAGTGTCGTTGCAGGATGAAACGGGCTCCCCGGTCACCCCGGAGTCCGCCGAGTTCCGGGAAACACCAGCGCGGAAACACGGCAGGCACCCCCGGCGACTGCTGGTAGAGGGCAGATGCGATCACCGCATCCTGGCCTTTCCAGGCAGCAACCAGACGGCGAAGGTCGTCAGCCGTAACGGCCACCTGATCGCCCAGCAGCAGCAGCACCGCTTCGGAACCCGGAGGCAATGCGGCGATGCCGGTCCGGATGGAACTGCCCAGGCCCTCCTCCCAGCGACGGTTCACGAGAGTCGTGGCGCCAGTGCGGGCAAGCATCGGCATGATGTCGGCAGCATGCGCGCCCACCACCACCGAGACCGATTGCCCGGCAACGGCCATGGCCGTCGCCACCACCGACTGCAAGGCCGGCCGGCCCCGAACGCGAGCCAGCTGCTTCGGGGACCCCAGCCGCGTGGAGGCCCCTGCGGCCAGGACAAGGATAGGGACTGCGGGGGTATCGCTCTGGGACAAACGCGTCTGACCTGTTGAAGTCGGGAGAAAGAGGCCCGATTCTAAGCTTACGGAAGCTCTGTTTGACCTATCCTCTTGAGCTATCAGCGGTACCACTGATCGAAAGACCATGCCTGGCAAGACGTTGCAGGCTACAGATCGGCAGTATCCAGAACCATTTCACGAGGGAGATCCATAGATCGTGGCCGTCAGACCAGTACTCAGAATGGGGGATCCGGTACTGCTGCAGGTAGCCGAGCCCGTGCGCGCGTTCAATACCCCGGAGCTCAAGGCCCTCCTTGCAGACATGCATGACACGATGGCCGCGCAGAACGGTGCCGGCATTGCCGCCCCGCAGATCGGGGTCTCGCAGCAAGTGGTGATTTTCGGCGTCGGCCACAACCCCCGCTACCCCGACGCCGAGCAGGTCCCCTTCACGGAACTTGTGAATCCCGTTATCACGCCCCTTGATGACGCCCAGGCGGAAAGCTGGGAAGGCTGCCTCTCCGTCCCCGGCATGCGCGGCCTCGTCCCCCGCTTCACCCGCATCCGCTATCAGGGCTTCGATCCGCAGGGCAATCCGATTGACCGCACCGTCGAAGGCTTCCACGCCATCGTCGTCCAGCACGAAGTCGACCACCTCCTCGGCATCCTCTATCCCATGAGGATCCAGGACATGTCCAAATTCGGATTCAGTGAGGTCCTGTTTCCAGGGCAGAACATTCAGGACGATTGAGGATGCAGGGTTCGCGCCAGAAATGGCTTTCGAAAACGGGCGCAAGTACCAGCCGCGTCGCTATCCATGCTCTGCAGCTGGGCCGGGGTGGCAATCCATTGCCACCCGCGATGCGGGCGAAGTATATTTCGCTAGATCATCCGCAACGCCCCTGTAGCCTCCGGGTTCGACTCCGGTCTCACACGGTTTCGAAAACCACTTCTGACACGAACCCTGCCCGGAACACATCCAGAAGGATCGCTTTTGGGTCACAAATTCTGGCCCTAAACTCCCGACAACCAATGAGAATGTCAACCGGCGTCCAACAAATGAGAACCCGGAGAGCGGACAGGCTTCATGCCGGAGCAGTTTTGAGGGACGCCTTGAATCTGTCTGCTGCACTGTCCCTGTTCCGCTGCCGGTCTGGGGTGGCTATCCGTAGCCACCCGCGATGCGGGCGAAACATGTTTCGCTTATGAGCCGCATCGCCCCTGGAGACTCTGGGTTCGGCTCCTGCCTCACACAGCCCTGAAAGTGAATCCGGCACAAAGCCTGCCCCTGCCTTCTTTCCCGAGCCCCCTTCGTGGAGTCGGCGCAGCTCACCAATAGTAGTCGTGCGGCTTCTTGCCGTCGGGCCACTGAAAACTGTCAGGGTCGGCTCCGCTTACGATCCGGTGAGCAATGCGGTTGGCTTTGATGCGCGCCGGCTGGATGTGGCGCTCGTGCGTCCACCAACCGGGCTCGCTCATCTGCGAGCGACAGTAGTCGCGCCAAGGTTTTTCATTAACAGCGTAAGCACCGCCGAATACCATCCGATTGAACGCATGCCAAGAATGGCCGCTCACGCAGCCGTAGAGGATGCGAAGTTTGCGGGCTTTTGCCACCTGCTGCTGGTGACGACGAATTGAGCGCTTCATGAGCAGTCTCCCATTGGGGTAACTACTTCATGGCGGTTCTCCTGTGGTGTTAATGGGCGGCAATGCTAGCACTACCACGGCGCAACGAAGCCCGGTTCCCGGCCATGCAACGTGATCGGTGTTCGCATTCGCAAGGGCCCGGCTAGGTCCAAGGATTGAGCACGGATTTTACAGACGCCTGAAAATCCGATGCATTCCGCGTCACAAGCGTAAGACCGTGTACGCGTGCAGTGGCAGCTATCAGAGCATCCATTGCCTGGATGGGCCGCCCGCGAGCGTCGTGGCGGGCAACCACACGGCCCCACTCATCAGCAATCGCGCCATCGATCAACACGATTCTCCCTTCGAATCGCAGCGGCAGTTCCCCACGCAGCCATTCATCGAGACGCTTACGCCGCGCACCAGCTGGCAATCGTTCGATACCGTGACGCAGCTCTGCGAAGGTGACGACGCTCAGAAAAACCTCATCCTCGTCGACGTGGGCAAGCCATTCGATGACCCCCGAGTTGGGCCGCGGCTTGGTCCATTCGGAAACCACATTTGTATCAAGCAGAAAGCTCATAAGTCCGTGGGACGCAGCCGGCCCCGGGAACGCCGGACTTTCAATTCAGTACCCCGCAATGGGGAAGCCGAAAAGAAATCTGCCAAGGTGCCGCTGCGGCGGGTCTTCCGCTCCCACTCCTCGGCATCAACAACTACCGCAGCACGTCGGCCATTACGCGTAATCGTTTGCGGGCCATGCTTCTGCGCGTGCTCGATGACTTCGCTCAGCTTGGCTTTGGCCTCAGCAACTGTCCAAAGATCAGTTTCCATAATGTTACCCCTGCCGCTCAAAAGATAGTCACTATAGTCAGTGTAGTCATTTACCGATTTGAAGCAATCGCCTCTTGGCAAATCCAGGGGACAGTTGCAAGCTGCTCAGCATAACTGCCTCCTCGGCATCCTCTATCCCATGCGGATATAAGGACATGTCCAAGTTCGGGTTCAGTGAGGTTTTGTTTCCCGGGCAGAACATCCAGGACGATTAAGAGCGGTCGGCCTTCGTGCCAGAGCCGTTTTCAGGGACGTCGTGAATCCGACTGCTGCACTGTCCATGTTCCGCAGCCGGTCCGGGGTGGCTATCCGTAGCCACCCGCGATGCGGGCGAAACACGTTTCGCTAAAGAGCCGCATCGCCCAGGGAGACTCTGGGTTCGGCGTTCGCGGAGCACCTCACACAGCCCTGAAAACGGCTCTGGCACGAAGCCCTCCCGCACGCTTCCGCATTTCTCCCGGTTTCCCGGCCCGGAGAACCTATGCGCATCTCCCGTCGAGGCTCAAAATGGGACGTCGTCGTCAAACGGCGATGGAATGTCTGATTTTGGACGGTGACTCAACTCAACGGCCTTCATGAAGCGCACGGTGGCTGCAATCTGGGCCAGAATGAGGTTCGCTTCATCATGAGCCAGAAGCGGATTGTCGTGCGCCAGCGATTTGAAATTCCTGACGTCGTTAAACGTTTCTAGAATCTTGATGTTGGAAAGGAAGATCCTTTCCGTCATCTCGGTCTCGAAAGCCCCAGCGGATCGGAGTGCCTTCACATACTCGCCCATGAGGCTGTGCAATGGCTTGTCCCTCGCGAGAACAATTCCCCGCCCCTGACAGATGGTGCGTAGGTACTTAGTTGTCCACACGTGGAGACGG
Source organism: Pseudomonadota bacterium (assembly GCA_031398625.1). Classification (GTDB taxonomy): domain Bacteria; phylum Pseudomonadota; class Gammaproteobacteria; order Steroidobacterales; family Steroidobacteraceae; genus CAIUGU01. The sequence goes on along the minus strand of JANNNQ010000411.1, from coordinate 28 downwards.
TCAAGCGCGTCCTGCGGCCCGGTGAGCG
>JANNNQ010000399.1:0-1677 GCA_031398625.1 Pseudomonadota bacterium | reverse complement strand
ACCGCTGAAAGGCCGACCCGGTCGGAGACGTTGAATATGAGATGCTGGCGAGGATTGCGCAGGTCGGCGTCGATCAGGAGCGTGCGTTCGCCAAGCTGCGAGAAAGCGACGGCCAGGTTGGCGGCGACATAACTGCGCCCTTCCCCGGAGCCGGGGCTGACGATGGCCAGCACCCGTTGTTTGACCTCGGCCCTGGACCAGCGGATCAGCAACTGGGTGCGCAGTCCGCGCAATTCCTCGGCGCGGGGGTTGAACGGATCCTGCGCGACGATCAACTCGTCGCTGATGCTGTCGTTGCCGGGCAACAGGTGCGGAAGGTTGTATTGCTTGGCGATCGCACGATGCAGGTCGATCACGTTGATCATGCCCAGGCGAAGCGCGGCGTCGCCGAATCTCAATCCCTCAAGGTGCTGCAATGCCATCACCCGCTCCACGTCGGCGCCGTCGAGCTTGCCCTCCTCCGCGAGGATGCTTCCAATCCTGCGGTCACCGCGCACGATGCCCATGCTCGAAGATTCGATCTGCAGCACGTTTTCCTTGACGCTCATGGTTTGCTCCTCAGCCCGGATTCGGCAAAGCGTGCCTGCTGCCGCCCGACCAGCCCAGGCGCCGTCCGGCAGGCCGGGGCTCGTTGAGTACGGCGAGCAGCGGCACATCGAGTTCCAGGTCGCCGCGCGATCGCACCCGGCGGTCGAGTATTTCCAGCAGCATCACCGTGACGAAACCAAAGATCGTTCCGACGATCACCGAGAGGGCGATGTTGAGCCCGATCTTCGGGCTGGAATGCCTGCGCGGAACGGCGGCCGGGTTGAGCACCATCACATTGGTCTGGTTCGCGCGGCTGTCGACCTGGCTGACCACGGAGCGTTGCATGGCGGTGTCGTAGGCCCGTTCCGCGGACTCCACGTTGCGCCGGAGCACCGTGAGCTCGTTGCGGTTCTCCTTCAGATCGAGCACCCTTGCGCTCTGCGCGGCCATCGCCTTGCGGGATCCGGCTTCGCGCTGGCGGCTCTGGCGCGCCGAACTGCCGATGGCCGCCACGAATTTCTTCATCTCCGCGTCGAGCTTCTCCCGCAGGCTCTGGTTCTCCTCGACCTGGCGCTGGTACTGCGGATAGTTCGGCCCATAGTGCGTGCTGAGTTCCCGCAGCTTCGTCTCGCCACGCAGCACATCTTCCTTCAGGCGCTGGATGAACGGGTTCTCGAGGACTTCCGGCAATTTTTCCGGCGACCCGCCGATTTCGAGGGATTCGCGCGCCTGTTCCTCCCGGCTTCTCCACTCGAAGGTCTGTTCCTGCGCCCGCACGACCTGGTCCGACAGTCCCGCCAGGCGCGTGTTCTCGACATCGAGGCGTTCGTCCGCGGACACGATCCCGCGCTGCTGGTGATAGTCGGTCAATTTGGCCTGCGCGTCCTCCAGGTTGGCCCGCAGGCTCTTCAACTGTTCGTCAAACCAGGCCGCAGCCTTCTGCGCCGGCTCCACGCGCAACTCGAGCATCGTGTCGATGTAGGCCTTGGCGAAAGCGTTGGCCACCTCCGCCGAGTAGCGGGCCTCCCGGGATGAATAGCTGAGGCGAACGACACTGCTCTGCGAGGTATCGACCTTTAAATCCTTCATCAGGCCCTCGACCAGAGTGTCTTCGATCGACCCGCCCTGCCTGGCAACGTCATCCATCAC
>JANNNQ010000378.1:0-33844 GCA_031398625.1 Pseudomonadota bacterium | reverse complement strand
CCTGCGCGACTACCTGCTGCGCGGCGGATTCCTGATCGTCGATGACTTTCATGGAGAGTATGAGTGGGAAATCTTCAGCGCGGTGATCCGCCGGGTCTTTCCGGACCGGACCGTCGTGGACATCGCGCCCGACGACACGCTGCTGCACGTTCTATACGACCTGGACCAGCGCACCCAGATTCCGGGACGCCGGCACCTGCGCCGTGCACCAAACGGCGAGATCGTCGCGGAACTGGCTGGTCCGCCACGCTGGCGCGGCATCTACGACGATTCGGGTCGCCTGCTGGTCGCGATCAATTTCAACATGGACATGGGTGACGCGTGGGAGCACGCGGACGATCCGGTCTACCCCGAACCGATGACTGCCCTCGCCTACCGGTTCGGCATCAACTACCTGCTTTACGCGATGACTCATTGACATTGAGTCAAATCCTTCCTGCCGGCGCACCTCGCCGCAGCTGCACCCCAGCGATTCCGGGAATCCCGCAGGTCAACTGGAGGCATTGCCGAACGGCGGACCAGCAGTCCTTGCCAGCACAATGGCGTCATCCGCACTCATTCCCTTGCGACCCATGACACCGACCACCACCACGCCCTTTGCCTTTCACCTGCCTACCGCGCAGGTGGCATGGGATCTCGTGATCTGCCACCAGTACCCACGCAAGAATGTCGCGTCCCAGCTCGGCATCTCGCAGGACGAGCTGCACCACATGCTGCTGGTCATGGCGCTGCCGTGGGATGAGCGGCAGATCAACTAGCAGGACGTCCCCTCGCCCGCACAGTGCTATCGTCGGTAGCCCCATGGCTTGGAGAGGACCGCGGTCATGCACTACGAGTACCACTTTTACGCGCCCGGCGAGTGGATGGATCCGAAAGCGCTCCTCAAGACGAGCGAGCCCCTGCCGGGAATCCTGGTTGGCCATCGGCTCTACTTCAGCGACGACAAGCTGCCGATTCCGGACGGGCACCACCTGCTGATCACTGCCGTCGAAGTGGTCGTGTCCGCGCCCAGTGGCACCGTCCAGCGCGTGGTCACCAACGTGTTCTCGAAAACAGTGGCACGGGCCACGCTGCACAGCTGAGGGTGCCGCTTTCGCAAGCGACTGTTTTTATTGGCGGAAGGGGTGGGATTTGAACCCACGAGGGGATTGCTCCCCTGCCGGTTTTCAAGACCGGTGCATTCAACCGCTCTGCCACCCTTCCACGGCCGGCGGCATTGTCCAAACCGGCAAGCCCCGTGTCCAGCGGCCAGCCCGCGGGATTCGAACGGTTGCTATCCGACCCACCCGTGTGACCAAATAGCCCGCCCGTGAGGCTCAACGACTCATCACTGGAGCCGCCCGCTGCCGGACCTTCGTATGGAATCCAAGTCATTGAGCATCGGCGGGTTCCTGGCGGGCCTCCTCCTGGCTTGCTACGGGGTGGTGGAGTCGAGCGTTGGCGCGGCGGTCGTCGGGTGCATCATCTGCTGGGTCGCAGGCGGTTTTTTCCGGTCCTGACCGGCCCTTGAATAGCGGCGCTGCCGCCCTCACGTTCACACCCAGTTCATGAATCGTTCATTGGCAATTCCCTAATCTTTCTTTGGCTTTCCGGAACTTGAGACAGTCGGCCTGATGTTGACCGCCTCTGCTATAGTCCGGCTCGATTCAAGACTTACGGTTTTCAAGGAGGTCTAGATGGCCCGCGTTCCTGCCCAGGTAATCAGTTCGACCCGCACCAGTGCGCTGTCGACCAACAGGGTTCTCCGCAACACGTACCTGTTGCTTGGCGCCACTTTGGGATTCAGCGCGCTCACGGCCGGCCTCGCCATGGCGCTCAACCTGCCCCATCCGGGCATCATCATCACGCTGGTGGGCTACTTCGGCCTGCTGTTCGCAGTGACGAAGACCCAGGAAAGTGCCTGGGGCCTGTTCTGGGTATTCGCGCTGACCGGCTTCATGGGCCTCACACTGGGGCCGATCATCAATGCCTACCTCACAATGCTGCCGAACGGCGGCCAGGTGGTCACGACGGCGCTGGCCGTTACGGCCGGAACCTTCGTCGGTCTTTCGGCATACGCGATCAAGAGCGAGCGCGACTTCAGCTTCCTGGGGGGGCTTCCTCACCGTCGGCATCATCGGCGCGTTCCTGCTCGGGCTCGTCGCCTTCTTCTTCAAGATGCCGACCTTGTCGCTGGCGGTATCGGGCATGTTCGTCCTGGCGATGGGCGGCCTGATCCTGTACCAGACGAGCGAGATCATTCGTGGCGGCGAGACGAACTACATTTCAGCCACGGTGACGCTCTTCGTCTCCATCTTCAACCTGTTCACCAGCCTGCTGCACCTCTTCGGGGTGATGTCGGACGAGTAGGACAGGAGATAGGCTGAAGGCTGTAGCCGGATCAGAAACACAAAGGCCGCGGGTGGCAACACCCTCGGCCTTTTTTCTTGCCTGTAGCCTGTAGCCTGTAGCCTGCAGCCTTCCCTACTCTCCCGCCCGGATCAGCTCCGTGCCACCCATGTAGTTGCGCAGCACTGCCGGCACGACGATGCTGCCGTCGGCCTGCTGACAGTTCTCCATCACGGCAACCAGCGCCCTGCCGGCGGCGACCCCTGAACCGTTCAGGGTATGAACCGGTTCCGGCTTGCCGGTATCCGGGTTACGCCAGCGGGCTTGCATGCGACGCGCCTGGAAAGCCTCGAAGTTGGAACAGGACGAAATCTCCCGATACTTCTGCTGCCCCGGCAACCAGACCTCGAGATCGTACGTTTTCGCCGATCCGAAGCCGACATCACCGGCGCACAGCCGCATCACGCGATACGGCAGCTCCAGGGCTTCGAGGACTTTGGAAGCATTGGAGGTCAGTTCCTCGAGGGCCGCATAGGATTCCTGCGGCCGCACGATGTGCACCAGCTCCACTTTCTCGAACTGGTGCTGGCGGATCATGCCCCGCGTGTCCTTGCCGTAGGAACCCGCTTCGGAACGGAAGCAGGGTGTGTGCGCGGCGTATTTCCGGGGCAGCTCACCGGCTTCGAGAATCGATTCCCGCACGAGATTGGTAACCGGAACTTCCGCCGTGGGGATGAGATAGAGACCAGATTCGCCCTTGATCGCGAACAGGTCTGCCTCGAACTTGGGCAGATTTCCGGTTCCAGTCAGCGCCTGCGCATTGACGAGGTAGGGAACATACATTTCCCGATAGCCGTGCTCGCGCGTATGCAGATCGAGCATGAACTGGATCAAGGCCCGGTGCAGTGACGCGAGCTTGCCGCCCATCACGGCAAAGCGGGCCCCTGAAATCCTGCCAGCCGCACTGAGGTCCAGCAGCCCGAGCTGTTCGCCAAGCTCGACGTGATCCTTGGGGGCGAACGCGAATTCGCGCGGTTTGCCCCAGCGGCGCACCTCGACGTTGGCGTTCTCGTCGCGGCCCTGGGGCACCGAGTCATGCAGGAGGTTGGGCAGACCGAGCACGAGCTGGTCCCACTCCTGCTGGACGGCGCTCAGTCCGGCCTCGACCTTCTCGAGGTCTGCACCCAGTGACTCGACCTGCAGCAGCAGCGGGGCGATGTCCTGTCCCTGCGCCTTCGCACGCCCGACAGACCTGGCATGGCTATTCCGTTCATTGCGCAGTTCATCGGCACGGATCTGCCAGCTCTTGCGGCTGTCTTCCAGCGCCTGCAGGCCCGCCAGATCGAGTACGAAACCGCGCTGTGCGAGATTGGCGGCGACGGCCTGGGGGTCGGAACGAAGCAGTCTGGGATCGATCATGGGCAGCTACCTTTTCAAGGTGCCGCATTCTCACAAACGGCGCAGGCAAAGGGAATTCCCGGTTCAACGAGGTGATGCAGAAGCCTGTCCCTGTCTTTTGCATGGGGAGCCAGCGAAAAGCGTGGTTTTCACTGGCTCCTGTTCCTGAGCCTGGCCAGTGCCTCGGCGATCCTTATCTCGAGGCCCCGCGCCACCGGGCGGTAGTACTGCCGCGGCTCCAGCTCGTCGGGAAAATACTTCTCCCCGGCTGCATACGCATCCGGTTCATCGTGCGCGTACCGGTAACCTTCGCCGGCCCCGATTTCCTGCATGAGCTTCGTCGGGGCGTTGCGGATCTTCAGCGGCACGTCCAGCGATCCGGACGCTTTTGCATCCGCCATCGCTTCATTGAAGGCCACATACACGGCATTGCTCTTCGCCGCGCAGGCCAGGAACACGACAGCCTGCGCGAGGGCCAGTTCCCCCTCCGGACTGCCGAGGCGCTCATAGGTCCCGCAGGCTTCGAGCGCCAGCGTGAGCGCCCGCGGATCGGCGTTGCCGATGTCCTCTGAAGCCATGCGCAGGACCCGCCGCGCGATGTAACGGGGGTCACAGCCGCCATCCAGCATGCGGCACAGCCAGTAAAGCGCTGCATCCGGGTCGGTGCCCCGGACGGATTTATGGAGCGCGGAAATCTGGTCGTAGAACGCATCGCCCCGCTTGTCGAACCGGCGAATGGCGCCGCTCGTGACTTCGGTGGCAATGGCTTCAGAAAGGCTTGCGGGATCCGCGGCCCCCGCCAGGTCGAGGGCGAGATCGAGCATGTTCAGCGCCCGTCTCGCATCGCCATCCGCCGCGCGCGCGATCAGGTCCAGTGCCGCCGGCTCCACGCCCATGACTGCGGGGCGCTTCTCCAATGTCAATGCACGATCGAGTACCGCACGAAGGGACTCCGCACCGAGCGACCGCAGAACATAAACGCGTGCCCTCGACAGCAGGGCGTTGTTGAGCTCGAACGACGGGTTCTCGGTCGTGGCGCCAATGAACACCAGCGTGCCGTCCTCCACCCACGGCAGGAAAGCATCCTGCTGGGCCTTGTTGAAACGATGCACTTCATCGAGGAACAGTACCGTGCGGCGGCCGGACGCGCTGCGGATCGCCTGCGCCTGCTCCACGGCGGCGCGAATGTCCTTCACGCCGGCCATTACGGCTGACAACGCGAGAAACTCCGCTTCCGCGCTGTGCGCCACGAGATGGGCGAGAGTGGTCTTGCCCGTGCCGGGAGGCCCCCAGAGAATCATCGAATGGAGATTGCGGCCCTCGAGCAGATGCCGCAGCGGCTTGCCCGGCGCGAGGAGATGTTCCTGGCCAATGAACTCGTGGAGGGTCGACGGGCGCATGCGGTCTGCGAGCGGACGCATCGGATCGGCCGCCGCGTCTGGCTGGAAGCCTGCCACGTCAGCGATTGCGGAACTGGTGAATGCGCGCTTCCACCCGCTGCGCCCAGCCGCCGCTCCACGTGAGCGCCAGCGCCAGGCCGATGACGATACCCGCGCCATTGGCAAACAAGTCCTCAAGATCGCGATCGCGGCCGAAGGACATCGCGCCTTGCAGCACCTCGATGAGCGCACCCAGCAGCAGCAGGCCGAGGATGACAAGGGGATAGCGTGACCGCGGATAGATGCCGGTAAACCAGAACGTGAGCCCGGCGTACCCCAGGGCATGGTTGAGCTTGTCGTTCATCCAGAACAGGTCCGGTCCGACGTATTCGCCTGGCGCAAGGCTGCCGCTGACGATCACGAGCACCAGCACAAGGCCAGCAACAAACCAGAGACGGGGATGATTCAAGGGCAGCATGACTCGAAACCCGGGGACGGCGGGAGACTACCCCGGGTTCGATGTCTCGCCGATGACATCGGCACCAGCAGGTGGCGTAAACGTGAACTGATCGGCCGTGAGCAACGGATTGCGCTTGAGCCCGGTGAACTCCAGCACCGTCGTCTGGTTCAGCTTGTCCTCCAGCTCCATGAAGCCCAGGGCGTCACCTCGGAAACCGAGGCGCATGCGGCGAAAATCGGTATCGGTCCGCTTCGGGACCAGGACGACCCAGAAGACGCCCTCACGCCGTTCAACCCGTTCTACATCGAAACCGCTGCGCAGATCGCCTGAACCCGACAACAGCATGGCGGGAGTGCCGGCCAGCGTCTTGTCGAGAGCCCGCACGGTCACCTGCTCGAGGTCCGGGTCGTACAGCCAGAGACGCTTGCCATCCGACACGATGAGCTGCGCATGAGGAGTTGCATACTCCCAGCGGAAGCGGTCGGGACGCAGGATCTGCAGCCTGCCGGCGGACTGCTCGGCGATCTGGCCGCGACTGTCACGCAGCACCTGCTTGAAGGCGGCATCCAGGCCCGTCAGGCCCTGCATGAACCGGTCGACCTGCCTGTACCCGGCATCGACCTCCGCAACCTGATCGGCAGCGAAAACGGTTACCGGCCCGACAGCAGCGTTCACCAGCACTGCTGCAAGCAGCAAGCACGCACGGAACCCTGAGCGGGCATGGCGTTGAGATTTCAACCTGACTATTCCTCCTGCGGCGGACCGACCAGCACTTCGCGTGAGCCGTTGGGTTGCAGCGGACCTACCAGGCCGGCGGCTTCCATCGTCTCGATCATGCGGGCGGCGCGGTTGTACCCGATCTTCAGGCGCCGCTGCACCCCGGAAATCGAGGCTTTACGGCTCTCGATGACGATGCGCACGGCCTGATCGTAAAGGGCGTCCTGCTCGCCATCGATGGCGCCGCCCTCGACTCCCTCCTCACCTTCACCCGGCATGCCAGGGATGAGACCGGAAGGACCCGAAAGAATTTCATCGATGTAGACCGGCGGCACCGAGCCCTTCAGCTCTCCGACTACGCGATGGACTTCCTGATCCGACACGAAGGCGCCGTGGACACGGATCGGCAGCGAGGTGCCGGGTTGGAGAAACAGCATGTCGCCGTGCCCGAGCAGCTGCTCGGCCCCGCCCTGGTCCAGGATCGTGCGCGAATCCACCTTCGCCGAAACCTGGAAGGCGATGCGCGTGGGAATGTTTGCCTTGATGAGGCCGGTAATGACATCGACCGAAGGGCGTTGCGTCGCGAGGACCAGGTGGATGCCCGAAGCACGCGCCTTCTGTGCGAGACGGGCGATGAGTTCCTCGACCTTCTTGCCCACGATCATCATCATGTCGGCCAGCTCGTCGATGATGACCACGATGTACGGCAGCGCTTCGAGGAACGGGATGTCCTCCTGTCGCCCCTCCGGGCCCAGCATCTTGAGCAGGAGGGGATCGCGGATGGGCGTACCCGCATCGCTCGCCTCCTTCACCTTGCGATTGAAGCCCGCGAGGTTGCGGACGCCGAGTGCCGCCATCAACTGGTAGCGGCGCTCCATTTCGGCCACGCACCACCTGAGCGCATTGGCCGCCTGCTTCATGTCCGTGACCACCGGCGACAGCAGGTGCGGAATCCCCTCGTACACCGACAGCTCGAGCATCTTGGGATCGATCATGATCAGCCGAACCTGCTCCGCCGTGCTCTTGTAGAGCAGCGAGAGCACCATCGCGTTGACGGCGGTGGACTTGCCCGAACCCGTCGTGCCGCCCACCAGCAGGTGGGGCATACGGGCCAGGTCCGCGACCATCGGCAGGCCGCTGATGTCCTTGCCCAGCACGAGTGCGAGTGGCGAAGCCATTTCGTCATAGGCCTTCGACTTGATGATTTCGCCGAGCGTCACCAGTTCCCGTTTCTCGTTCGGGATCTCGAGACCCATGGTCGATTTGCCGGGGATGATCTCCACGACCCGCACGCTGATCGCCGACAGCGCCCGCGCCAGATCCTTCGCGAGATTGCTGATCTGGCTGACTTTCACGCCTGCGGCCGGACGCAGCTCGAAGCGGGTGATGACAGGGCCGGGATGCACTTCGACGACTTCCGCTTCGACACCGAAATCACGCAGTTTCAGCTCGACCAGCCGCGACATGGCCTCGAGCGCTTCCGCCGAGTAGCCTGCCTTCTGCGGCGGCGGATCATCGAGCAGCGCAAGGGCCGGCAATTCCTTGGACGCCGGCCGTTCGAACAACGGCACCTGCTTCTCGCGCTCGACGCGTTCGCTGGTTTCCACCTTCTGGACGACGGGCTCGATCCTGGGCGGCGGCCGCCTGGCCACCCGCTTCTGTTCCTCGCGCACGATCCCTGCGCGGGCTTCCTTGACTTCACGACCCGCCTTGAGCTCACGGGCACTCAGCATCCGGTCGCGGACCCACGCGTAGGCCTTGAGCGTCGCGCGGCCCGTGCGATCCATGATCTCGATCCAGGAAATGCCCGCGAACAGCGACACACCGGCGAGCCACAACGCCAGCAGCAGCAGCGTTGCACCGAGAAAGCTCAATGCCGATTCGAATCCGCGGCCGACCAGGGCCCCGAGCACGCCACCCGCCGAGTTCGGATACCCCTCCGCCGAAAAATGGAGCGTTGCAAGGCCGCAGCTGGTGAGCAGCGTGATGATGAACCCTGCGCTGCGGAACATCACCGTCGCGCGGCTCTGACTTTCGGCTCCTTCCCTGCCGGCATAGAGCAGCCAGCCTGCGACCGCGATCATCACGGGCAGCAGAAAGGCCGGCTTGCCGAACAGCATGGTCAAAAGACCCGCCATCCAGGCCCCGAACGGGCCGATCAGGTTGGCAACCGGCCCGGGAACGCCCGTCGACGAAAACGAAGGGTCATTACGGTCGTAGCTCGCGAGGGCCACGAGCAGGATCAGCGCCAGCGCGCCCAGCACCCACAGCGCTCCTTCGCGCAGCGAACGCACGACGGCGGCCCCGAGTCGACCGGATTCCCGGGAAGTGCTGCGAGTATCTGTGGTAGCGGCCAAGGTCTCTTCCGGCGTAAATGCCAATGCAAACTCTTTGATTTCCGGGAATATAGCACGCGCCTGCTGCTTGACTCGGCGCGGGCTGGCCCCATAGAGGCAGGCATTGAGGCATTGAAGGGCATTGAGGTGCATCAGGCAAGCGGTACGGGTCGCGCTCACTTTGCCGAGGCAGGTGGATTTCCTTACCATGGCCGCCAGGCGCTTCCGTCCGGATCGCCTTACCCGAAGCGTACGGCCCCTGACGACGAGGAGGACACTCCCCGCCTCAAGGCCGGTTCGTTGCGATCGAAGTTGAAGGATGGATCATGAACCCACCCCGTCATTCGCGGCTGCTGATTCTCGGTTCGGGCCCGGCCGGCTATGCCGCCGCGGTCTATGCCGCGCGCGCCAACCGCAAGCCGCTGCTGATTACCGGCCTGGAAGAGGGCGGCCAGCTCATGACGACGACGGAAGTCGACAACTGGCCCGGCGATGTGGAAGGCCTGACGGGACCCGGGCTGATGAAGCGCATGCGCGAGCATGCAGAGCGCTTCAGCACCGAGATCCTCAATGACCACATCAACAAGGTGGACCTGGCGCAGCGCCCTTTCCGTCTGGAGGGCGATCGCGGCGTCTACACCTGTGATGCCCTGATCATCGCCACTGGCGCCACGGCACGTTACCTCGGCCTGCCCTCGGAACAGGAGTTCCGCGGCAAGGGCGTGTCCGCCTGCGCGACCTGCGACGGCTTCTTCTTCCGCAACCAGAAAGTAGCGGTCGTCGGCGGCGGCAATACCGCCGTGGAAGAAGCGCTGTACCTTTCGAATATCGCCAGCCATGTCACCCTGGTCCACCGTCGCGACAGGCTCCGGGCCGAGAAGATCCTGCAGGATCACCTGTTCGAACGGGAACGTGCCGGCAAGGTCCGCGTGGTGTGGGATCACGTGGTCGATGAGGTGCTGGGCGATGACAGCGGCGTCAACGGCCTCAAGGTGGCGTCGACTCACAACGGCAAGCCGGAGCACCTCGACGTCACGGGTGTCTTCATCGCCGTGGGCCACGTCCCCAACACGTCGCTGTTCACCGGGCAGCTTGAAATGGGCGAGAACGGCTACCTTGTCGTGCGCTCCGGCATCCAGGGCAACGCGACCGCCACCAGTGTTCCCGGCGTGTTTGCAGCCGGCGATGTCGCCGACCACGTTTATCGCCAGGCAGTGACCTCGGCGGGCAGCGGCTGCATGGCTGCACTCGACGCCGACAAGTACCTGGATCAGCTGGACGCACCCGGCAGGCACTGACCTCAAGGCAGCCAGGAACTTCCGGCATGCGTATCCGCGTTCTCGATTCGCTCGCCGCGATCGAGGCCGCGCGTTGGAATGCGCTCGACCTCCGGGGCAATCCCTTTGTCCGCCACGAGTTCCTCGCAACGCTGGAACAGGAGCGCTGTGCCCATCCCGACACGGGCTGGATACCGCGCCATCTGCTGCTCGAGGACGAGGGCCGCCTGATCGGCGCGATGCCGCTGTATCTCAAGCCCCATTCCTGGGGAGAGTTCGTCTTCGACTGGGGCTGGGCCAACGCCTATTCGCGTGCCGGTGTGGACTACTACCCGAAGCTCGTCAGCGCCATTCCTTTCACGCCTGCAACAGGGCCCCGGTTGCTCTGTGCTCCGCAGGTCGATCGCAGGCAGACACAGGAGATCCTTGTCGCGGCCGCACTGAACCTGGCACGCGACTACTCGGTGTCGTCGCTGCATGTGCTGTTCCCGGATGCGCTGGACCTGCCGGCCCTCGAGCTGCCGCATTTCCTGCCGCGGCGCGACTGCCAGTTCCACTGGCAGAACCAGGGCTTCTCCGATTTCGAGGGCTTTCTCGCGACCTTCAGGGCCGACAAGCGCAAGAAGGCGAACCGCGAGCGGCGCAGGATCGTGGAAGCCGGGATCGGGTTCCGCACGCTGACAGGCGCCGACATCGACGCCGGGCTGTGGGACGTGATCCATGCCTTTTCGACCAATACCTTCCATCGGCACGGACATGAGCACTACCTGAGCGCGGCCTTCTTCAAGCGGCTGTCACAGCTTCTGCCGGAGAACGTGATGGTGAAGCTCGCACTGCATGGCGGCCAGCCGGTTGCTGCGGCGATCTTCTTCGTCGGCAGCGACACGCTGTATGGCCGCTACTGGGGATCCGCTGCCGACTTCGACAGCCTGCACTTCGAGACCTGCTACTACCAGGGCATCGACTACTGCATCGAACGGGGACTTGCGCGCTTCGAGCCCGGGACTCAAGGCGAACACAAAGTGCCTCGCGGCTTCGCTCCCGCGCGGGTAGGCTCGGCGCACTGGATCGCCGATGCCCGGTTCGCCCGGGCGATTGGCGACCACCTGAAGAAGGAAGGAGTCGGCGTCGACGAATACATGGAAGGTGTTCGCGAGCACCTGCCCTTTCATCGGGATGGGCCCCTGCCCGTGCCCGGGAGCGAGTAATGCCCTCGATCATGTGGCTCGCACCGGAGGACCCGCCGGATTGTTTCCCGCCCGTTGAACGCGCGCTCCGGGAACCGGATGGCCTGCTCGCGGCGGGAGGCGACCTGTCCGTGCCACGCCTGCTCGCGGCCTATCGGCGCGGCATCTTTCCCTGGTATTCGCAGGGCCAGCCGATCCTCTGGTGGTCACCCGATCCGCGCGCAGTGCTGGATCCATGCGATTTCAGGCGGTCCCGCAGCCTCGACAAGAGCATCCGCAACCGGGGTTACGAAGTCAGGTTCGACAGCGCGTTCGGTGACGTACTGATCGGTTGTGGCAGCACGGCTCTCCGCCCCCAGGGGACCTGGATCTCACCGGAAATGATTGCGGCCTACAGCCGCCTGCATGCAGCCGGCTTCGCCCATTCGGCCGAGACCTGGCTCGACGGCCGGCTGGTGGGAGGGCTGTACGGGGTGGCGTTCGGCCGGATGTTCTGCGGGGAGTCGATGTTCACCCTGGAACGGGATGCGTCGAAGGTGGCCTTGTGCCGTCTCTGCGAAGAGCTGCTGGCCCGTGGCTATGAACTCATCGACTGCCAGATGACCACCCCACATCTCCTCAGCCTCGGCGCGCGGACCCTCCCGCGCCGCGAGTATGTGGAGCGGCTGGCCGCCTGCGGGCTGCCGCCCGATCGTCCGGAACGCTGGGGCTGACCCAGGCCTTTTTGGCACGGCCGGGACCTTTCATTGCATTGAAACCGGCCTTTATGCACAATTCGCGCGCTTTTCACCGTCCAGCAGGAATACATGTCGAAAGAAGATGCCATCCAGATGGAAGGTCGCGTGATCGATACGCTGCCCAACACGACGTTCAAGGTCCAGCTGACGAACGGCCATACGGTGATCGCGCACATCTCCGGCAAGATGCGCAAGAACTACATCCGCATCCTCACGGGCGACCAGGTAACGGTCGAACTGACTCCGTACGACCTGACCAAGGGACGCATCGTCTATCGCGGTCGCTGACCGCCCCTTGCGGACCGTGAAATGAAACAGGGCCGGCATTGCCGGCCCTTTGCATTTCTGCAGCAGGTTCCTGGCTGGCTACTCCGGATTCTCGGTCTCCGCTTCGCGCTGCTCGAGCAGCTTGGGTTCCTTGGCCGACCGGGTCTCGACTTTCAGGTTGTCATCCGGGCCGACCGTCACGTAGGCATGTCCGCCTTCCGCGAGGTTGCCGAACAGCAGTTCCTCCGCCAGCGGCCGCTTGATCGCGTCCTGGATGACCCGCGCCATCGGCCGCGCACCCATCCTGGGGTCGTAACCCTTGGCGCCCATCCACGCCCGGGCAGCATCATCGACATGGAGCTGCACGCCCTTCTGCTCGAGTTGTGCCTCGACTTCGACCAGCAGCTTGTCGACCACCCGTTCAATCGTCCGGGGATCGAGGGCAGCAAACTGGATGACCGCATCCAGCCGGTTGCGGAACTCGGGCGAGAATAGGCGGCGGATGGCTTCCATGCTGTCCGTTGCCGAATCCTGCTGCGTGAAACCGATGGACGGCCGGTTCATCTCGAAGGCCCCCGCATTCGTGGTCATCACGATGATCACGTGACGGAAGTCGGCCTTGCGGCCGTTGTTGTCGGTCAGCGTCCCGTGATCCATCACCTGGAGCAGGAGGTTGAACACATCGGGATGCGCTTTCTCGATTTCATCGAGCAGCAGCACGCAATGCGGATTCCTGGTAATCGCCTCGGTGAGCAGGCCGCCCTGGTCGAAACCGACGTAGCCCGGAGGTGCGCCGATCAGCCGCGACACAGTGTGCCGCTCCATGTATTCCGACATGTCGAAGCGGACCAGCTCGACGCCGAGCGCCAGGGCGAGCTGCCGCGTGACTTCCGTCTTGCCAACACCCGTGGGGCCGGCGAACAGGAACGAACCCACCGGCTTGCGCTGGTCGCCGAGACCCGAACGCGACATCTTGATGGCAGAACCCAGCGTCGTGATGGCCGGATCCTGGCCGAAGATCACGAGCTTGAGGTTGCGTTCCAGGTTCTTGAGCAGATCCCGGTCGGAAGTCGAGACGTTCTTCGGGGGAATCCTTGCGATCCGCGCGACGACATCCTCGATCATCTGCACAGTCACATCCGTGGTGCGCTCGGCCGGCGGCTTGAGACGCAGCCGCGCACCCGCCTCGTCGATCACATCGATGGCCTTATCGGGCAACTGCCGGTCGTTGATATGTCGCGCCGCCAGTTCCGCCGCTGCCTGCAATGCCTCGTCGGTGTAGTGCACGCCATGGTGTTCCTCGAAGCGCGAGCGCAAGCCGCGCAGGATGTCGATGGTTTCCGGCACGGACGGCTCGACCACATCGATCTTCTGGAAACGGCGCGCAAGGGCGTGATCCTTCTCGAAGATGCCGCGGTACTCGGTATAGGTCGTCGAACCGATGCAGCGCAGGTCGCCATTGGCCAGCGCCGGCTTGATCAGGTTCGACGCATCCATCACGCCACCCGACGCGGCCCCTGCGCCGATCACGGTGTGAATCTCATCGATGAAGAGGATCGAGCCCGGGTTCTTCTTGATCTCGCCGATCACGGCCTTCAGGCGCTTCTCGAAATCGCCGCGGTACTTGGTGCCTGCAATCAGCGCGCCCATGTCCAGGGAGTACACGGTGCAGTCGAGCAGGATATCCGGCACCTTCTTCTCGACGATGAGCCGTGCCAGGCCCTCGACGAGCGCGGTCTTGCCCACGCCAGCCTCCCCGACATAGAGCGGGTTGTTCTTGCGGCGGCGGCAGAGGATTTCGACGGTGCGCTCGATCTCGAGCTGGCGGCCGATCAATGGATCGATCCGTCCTTCCACGGCCAGGCGATTCAGGTTGGTGGCGTACTTCTCGAGGGCAGTACCGCCTTCCGCTTCCCGCTCGCCTTCCTGGGCAGCACCGGTCTCGTCCTTTTCGGCGCGCTCGTCAGGAACCTTGGTCAGGCCATGCGACAGGTAGTTGACGACATCGAGCCGAGCGACATCCTGCATCGACAGGAGGTACGCCGCGTGGGAATGCTTTTCGCTGAAGATGGCCACCAGCACGTGGGCGGCGGTGACTTCCTTCTTGCCGCTGGCCTGGACATGCAGGACTGCGCGCTGCAGGACCCGCTGGAAGCCCAGTGTCTGCTGCACTTCGCGCTCGTCGCTCTGCTTGAGGCGGGGCGTCATCTGGTCGATGTAGTCGTTGAGGTCGCTGCGCAGGCGTGCGACATCGGCACCGCAGGCACGGAGGATTTCCCTGACGCGCGGCGTGTCCACGATCGCCAGCAGCAGGTGCTCGACGGTCACGAACTCGTGCCGGGCTTCACGTGCGGACTGGAATGCTTCCGTCAGACAGATATCAAGTTCGCTGCTTAACACTCATGCATACCTTGCGTTGGATGCCATCCTGCAAGACCTGCGCCCCTGCGGCAGTCGTCTTGCAACCTGTTGTACCTCTGATACGTCGCGAGAGAAATACAGCAACGCCTCCCTAGGCCTCTTCCATGGTGCAGAGGAGTGGATGCTGATGCTGCCGGGCATAGATCATAACCTGTGCCACCTTGGTCTCAGCGATCTCATAAGTAAAGACCCCGCAGACACCCTTGCCGCGGGTGTGGACTTCGAGCATGACCCGGGTGGCTACCTGACGGTCATGGCCGAATACCTGCTGCAGGACATCCACGACGAATTCCATGGGGGTGTAGTCGTCGTTCAGCAGGATCACCTGATATAGAGGCGGCCGCTTGAGGCGCGGGGCCGCTTCCTCGAGTACCAGCCCTCTTTCGTTCCCCGTGTGCTCTTCGCTCATGTACTTGAGGCAGACGCTGCGTTGCGGTTCTTTATAGGGGCGATTGCAGCGCAATACAAGGCACGGACCTGCGGGCAGAATCTGGGGACTGTCCCCGATTTTGGGGACAGTCCCAATTTCTGCTCATGTCGGCCCCTGTCGGTCAATGTCGGCAAAGGGCGCCACATTGCTCCTTGTGGGCATGCTCATTCATATATCTGCAGGAATGACCCCCGAGAATGTCAGACTGCCTTGGGCTCCCTCGCGATGACCCGGTAGCGGTGACTTTCCCGATCCCGCCCCCTCGCTGCGTGAACGGGCTCACACTGGCTTGGCGGGCAGGTGATTTCACTAACGGGAACAATCCGTTGAGGCTTAGTATCTCCACTCCGTATCATGATCGGTGCCATGGCAGACCTCGCCACTCGAATCAATGCCTTCCGGCAGCTTTCGTCCCAGCAATGGGCGGAAGCCGGCTTGCGCGCGGCGCCTGCTCTCGTGGCCGGCGTGCTGGTCATCGCGCTGGCGTGGCAGCTCGTCCAGCTGACCTGGGTGTTTCTCGGTGCAGGGAGTGCGACTCCAGCAACGAGTCCCGCCGTCGCAGCTGCCAGCCCGGCTCCGGTGGTGGATCTCAGGCGCATTGTCGATGCCCATCTCTTCGGCATCGCGTCGAGCGAACCCAACCCGGCGGACCTCAATACGGCTCCGCAGACCCAGATGAACCTGGTGCTGACCGGCACGATGGCGGGATCCGATCCCCAGCAGGGCTTTGCGATCATTGGCGAGAGCTCGGCGACCGCAAAGACTTTTCCCACCGGGCAGAATGTCCGCCCGGGCACCAAGTTGCATTCCGTCTATACGGACCGGGTCATCCTGGACAACAGCGGCCGGCTGGAGACCCTGGTCCTGCCACGCCAGAGCACTGGTGGCGCTGTCATGGCCAGACCCCTGCCACCGCCGGCAGCGCAGGGAGGCGGCATCGGCGAGGATCTCCGCCGTATCGCCGAAACGAACCCGGGAGCCTTCTCGGCGGTGGTAAGACCCCAGCCGGTCTTCGCCAATGGCGTGCAACGCGGCTACCGTGTCTATCCGGCACGCAACAGGCGGGGCTTTTCGCGGCTCGGGCTGCAGCCAGGCGACCTGATTACGTCGATCAATGGCACGCCCCTGGATGACCCCTCCCGCGGGATGGAGATCTTCAATTCCCTGAACAGTGCGAGCCAGGTCAACCTGACGATTGAAAGGAATGGCCAGACTCAGCAGCTGTCCCTCGATACCACGGTGCTTGCGTCCCTTGATTCCGAGCAGCCAGAGCCACCCCCCGCTGAAGCGCCGACCGGCCCGCCCCCCACATTCGAATCGGCCCCTGCCGCACAGTAAACAGGCCCGTACATGAAACTTTCATTCCATCGATTCCTGTGGGGGCAGACCGGGCGTCGGTCGGCGGCCGCTGTCTGCGCAGCCTTGCTGCTGGCCGCGCTGCCCACGCTCGCCCAGCAACCCACGATCACCCCCAACTACAAGGATGCGGATCTCGGCCAGATCGTCGATGCGGTCAGCGCGATCACAGGCAAGAATTTCATCATCGATCCGCGGGTGCGCGCGCAGGTCACGATGCTGTCTTCCACGCCGATGTCGCCGGACGCCTTCTATGAAGCATTCCTCTCGATCCTGACCGTCCATGGTTTCACTGCGGTGGAAACGGGCAACATCGTCCGGGTCATCCCGATGGCGAACGCCCGCACCTCCCCGTCCGTTGACCTGCCGGATCGGGTCGATCCCGTGTCGGATGAAATCGTCACGCAGGTCATCACGGTGCGCAACATCAGCGCGGTGCAGCTGGTTCCCATCCTGCGCCCCCTCATCCCCCAGGAAGGCCATCTCGTGGCCTCGCCGACGTCGAATGTCCTCATCATTTCGGACCGGGCAAACAACGTCAGCCGGATCATGCGCATCATCCAGCGCATCGATCAGGCCGGGGATGGGGATATCGACATCATCCCGCTGCAGAATGCCAGTGCCGCCGAGATTGTCCGGGTAGTCAACACGCTATTTACCGCGGGGGCTCAGGGTGAAGGCGGCGGTGCCGCGATGGCCGTCAAGGTCGTGGCCGATGACCGGAGCAACAGCATTCTCGTGACCGGCGAGAGCTCCCAGCGACTGCGCATCAAGACGCTCATCACGCACCTCGATACGCCGCTGGAAAGCGGTGGCGACACCCAGGTCCGCTACCTGCATTACGCGGATGCCGAAACCATTGCCACCAAGCTCAAGGAGCAGGTCCAGGGAGTGGCGCAGGCTGCACCCGGTGGCGCGGCTGCGGGAGGTGCGGCTGCCGCAGATCGCAGCGTGACGATCTGGGCCGACGTGCAGACCAATGCGCTGGTCATCACCGCACCACCCAAATTGATGCGGCAGGTCATGTCGATCGTGGACAAGCTCGACATCCGCCGGGCACAGGTACAGGTCGAGGCGATCCTGGTGGAAATCAGTTCCGACAAGGCGTCGGAGCTGGGGCTCAACTGGGCGGTCGAAGGCAGCAATTCATCAGGCGACAGCATTCCTCTCGGTGTCTTCAACCAGGCGGTCGGCGGCACCAGCCTGATCGACATCCTGCGCGCCATCGATGATCCGGATTCCCTCACTTCGGATCTCTCCGGCCTGACCCTGGGGGGCGGGCGCTACGAGGATACCGGCACCAATTTCGCCGTCATCTTGCGGGCGCTCCGCGGTGACGCGAACACCAATATCATCTCGACCCCTTCGATCGTCACGCTGGACAACGAAGAGGCCGAGATCAAGATCGCGCAGGAAGTGCCCTTCATTACCGGCCAGTACACGAGCGGCAGCAGCACGGGAAGCAGTGACGGGCAGGTCAACCCGTTCCAGACCATCCAGCGGCAGGAAGTCGGCACGATCCTCAAGATCACGCCGCAGATCAACGAAAGCGGTTCGGTGATGATGAAGATCGAACAGGAAGCCTCGAGCCTGGCCCAGGGCACTTCGGGCGCCGTTGACCTGATCACCAACAAGCGCACGTTCAACACCCGCGTTCTGGTGGACGATGGCGGCGTCATCGTGCTCGGCGGCCTGATCGAGGACAACCTGCGCGAAGGCGAGAATCGGGTTCCCTTCCTCGGAGCCATTCCCGTCATCGGCGAACTGTTCAAGACCCGCAGCGTGCAGAAGGTGAAGACCAACCTGATGGTGTTCATCCGTCCCACCGTGATTCGCGACGGCGTGCAGGCCGCCTTCGAAACGAACAGCAAGTACAACCTGCTGCGCGACCAGCAGCTCCAGCGACGCGACGGCAAGGTCACCCTGCTGCCGGGTGAACGGCAGCCGACACTGCCGCCGGTGGAAGAGCTGTCGAGGTACGCCGATCCGACAGCCGGCGCCGCTCCGCCTGCCGGCGAAGCAGCACAGGCTGAGGAAGCCGCGGAACCGTCAGCGACAGAACCCGGTGCGCCCGCTGCGGCAACACCCCCTGCGGCGGGCTTCGAGCCCCGATGAGCGCAGACCCCTCCACCTTGGCGGTGGCAAGTCCCCCGGTTGCCGCGTCGCAACCCCTGCTCTCCTTTGCGTTCGCGAAGCGCCACGGC
This sequence comes from Pseudomonadota bacterium, assembly GCA_031398625.1. Taxonomy (GTDB): domain Bacteria; phylum Pseudomonadota; class Gammaproteobacteria; order Steroidobacterales; family Steroidobacteraceae; genus CAIUGU01. Next base: position 15,347 of record JANNNQ010000378.1, on the reverse strand, counting down.
ATTTTCGTCCAGCAGATCGAGGGCGGTGCCGCCGACGCCATCTATCGGTCCGGCACCACTCCTGCGAGCATCGCGGAGGTCCGCCGCTTCCTGGGTGTGCCGCTGCGGCTGCGTCGCGTCGAACCGGACACTTTCGACCAGCTGCTGCGCGAACGCTATGAAGGCGGCACCAGCACTGCCATGCAGATGGCGGGCGGCTTCGAGGACGATACCGACCTCACCCATCTCGCGCAGGACCTGCCCGAACCCTCGGACCTGCTCGAAAGCGACGATCACGCCCCGATCATCAAGCTGATCAACGCCATCCTGACCCAGGCGGTCAGGGACAACGCGTCGGACATCCATATCGAGCCGTTCGAGAATCGCCTGGTGGTGCGCTTCCGCATCGATGGCGTCCTGCGCGAAGTGCTGCAGTCACGCAGGGCCGTCGCCCCGCTGGTCGTATCGCGCATCAAGGTGATGTCGAAACTGGATATCGCCGAGAAGCGGCTGCCGCAGGACGGCCGCATCAGCCTGCGTATCGCAGGTCGCGCTGTCGACGTGCGCGTGTCCACGATTCCCGCGGGCCATGGAGAACGGGTGGTCCTGCGACTGCTCGACAAGCAGGCCGGCCGGCTCGATCTCAAATCGCTCGGGATGGAGCCGCACACCCAGGACCTGATGGATGACCTGATCCACAAGCCGCACGGAATCATCCTCGTGACCGGCCCGACCGGCTCGGGCAAGTCCACGACGCTGTATGCGGCCCTCGAGCGCATCAACGACAACACGCGCAACATCATGACGGTCGAGGATCCGATCGAGTACTACATCGACGGCATCGGCCAGACCCAGGTCAACACGAAAGTGGAAATGACTTTCGCCCGCGGCCTGCGGGCGATTCTCCGCCAGGATCCGGACGTGGTGATGGTCGGCGAAATCCGCGACCTCGAGACCGCCCACATCGCCGTGCAGGCCTCGCTGACCGGACATCTGGTGCTTTCGACCCTGCACACCAATACCGCCGTGGGCGCCGTGACCCGGCTGCGCGACATGGGCGTCGAGCCGTTCCTGCTGTCATCGAGTCTTCTCGGCGTACTGGCCCAGCGACTGGTGCGCGTGCTGAGCCCTGATACGCGGCAGCCCTACGAAGCCGGCGACTATGAGCGGCGCCTGTTGAACGTCCCGGAAGGAGCCGCTGCACCGATGCTCTATCGCGCAGGCCCGGATCCGACCCGCGGCTTCAAGGGCCGCACCGGTATCTACGAACTGGCCATGGTGGACGACACGATGCGCACCATGATCCACGACGGAGCCGGTGAACACGAACTCGAGCGGCACGCCCGCTCCATGACCCCCAGTATTCGCGATGACGGCCGCACCAAGATCCTCGCGGGCGCAACCACGATTGAAGAAGTGCTGCGCGTGACCAGAGAAGATTAGGCTACAGGCTACAGGCTACAGGCTACAGGTAAGAGACGAATTGAATGTCACGGCAATGCACCGGCGCGATGCGGACGAAGTCGACATCCAGGTTGTTGCGGTTCTGGCGCGGGCCTGCAGCCTGTAGCCTGTAGCCTTGCTTCATGGGCGCTTTCGAATACACCGCCGTCGATGCGGGTGGCCGCGAAAAGACCGGGGTGCTCGAAGGCGATACTGCCCGGCAGGTTCGGCAGCTCCTGCGCGAACGCAACCTGCTGCCCGTCACCGTCACGGAAGTGTCGCAGCGGGAATCGAGCCGTGACAATACCCGTTTCTCCTTCACGCGAGGCCTGACGCCGGGCGATCTCGCCCTGCTCACTCGCCAGCTCGCAACGCTCGTCCGCTCGGGACTGCCGCTGGATGAAGCACTTACGGCGGTCTCGGAGCAGTCCGAAAAACCGCGTACCCGCAGCGTCCTGCTCGGCGTGCGATCGAAGGTGATGCAGGGTCATTCGCTGGCGGACGGCCTGACCGATTTTCCCCGCGATTTTCCGGAGATCTTCCGGGCTACGGTGGCCGCCGGCGAACAGTCGGGCCACCTCGATACCGTTCTGGAGCGGCTGGCAGACTACACCGAGAGCCGCGAGCAGCTGCGCAGCCGCACGCTGAATGCAATGCTCTACCCCATCCTGCTGTTCGTCGTGTGCGCCGGTATCGTGACGCTGCTGCTCGCATTCGTCGTACCGAAGATCGTCCGGCAGTTCGAGAATTCCAAGTCCGAGCTGCCCGTCCTGACGCAGATCCTCATCGCCTTTTCCGATTTCATGCGCGACTGGTGGTGGCTCGTCATCCTGGTGATTGTCGGGGCAGGCCTGTTTTTCCGTCGCTGGGTGCGGGAGCCGGCAGCGAAACGGCGCTTCCATCGTTTCCTGCTGCAGTTACCGCTCATTGGCAAGGTCGTCCGCGGCACCAACACGGCCCGCTTCGCCCGGACCTTCTCGACACTGACGTCCAGCGCGGTTCCGGTGCTTGAAGCCCTGCGGATCTCGGGAGAAGTGGTGACCAATCTCCCGATGCGGGATGCGGTCGAAGAGGCAGCAGCCCGCGTTCGTGAAGGCGCCGCCATCGCCAGGTCCCTGGCTGCCTCACAGCTCTTTCCGCCGATGATGATCCACCTGATCGCCAGCGGCGAGACCAGCGGCGACCTCGAGACGATGCTGGACCGTGCGGCAAGCAACCAGGAACGGGAGATGGATGCCACCTTGAGTACGTTCGTCGGCCTGCTCGGTCCCCTGATGATCCTGGTGATGGGCGGGTTCGTCCTGCTGATCGTGCTGGCGATGCTGCTCCCCATCTTCCAGTTGAACGAACTCATCGCCTGAATGTGATACAGGGCACCAACGCGCCGGAAGTGCCAAGACAGGCCTTGCGGGCCTGCCTGATTCCCACTATATAGTCGCCGCAACTGCTCCATCGTTTGAGATAGTGGATGAGCGAGAAGACGCAGTCTGAAGAATTCGACGAGGAAGACGAGGCCGAAGAACCGGTCGGGGCAAGCGATGAGATTGATATCGAGAATCTCATCCAGGATCTCGACAAGCGCAAGCGTGGCGGCCCCAAACCCGGAGAACCTGCCTGGCGCCGTCTCGAGCGCCTGCGCGAAGACAAGCACACCGCCGAACTGCTCTCCGATTTCGACGACTATGAAATCGGCGACGAGCCTGAAGAGGGCCGGCGCACCAAACCGGGGCGCAAGCGCAAATAGGCCCCCAGTTCCCAGGCCACCTGCTCTCTTTTTCCTGTCAATGAAAGTCGCGCGAAGCAACGACCAGCTTGCCCAGCCAGTGACTGCGATCCAGCAGTTGCCTTGCGACCACGTGAATCACTCCTTCCTGTCGTTGCAGTGTCCCGCTGGCAAGCATGAGCCCGGGCGTGAGCAATGCCTTGCGCTGCCGTTCCGCGATACGGGCCCACACGATCAGGTTCACCTGCCCTGTTTCATCTTCCAGGGTCACGAAAATCGTATTGCCCTCGCCGGGCCGCTGCCGGCCGATGACAAGGCCGCCCACGCGGACCGGCTGCCCGGGCTCAAGCTCCCTGAGCGCTGTGGCTGTCACGACCTGCTCGCGCTGTAGTCTCCAGCGCAACAAGGCGAGTGGGTGCCGGCGCAGCGTGAGACCGAGAGTGCGGTAATCCGCAACGATGTCCTGGCCTTCAGCAGGCTGGGGCAGCAGTGGAATGCCCTCGGGGACGGGGATGCCGGCCAGCAACGGGCGGGGTGCCTCGATCCCGGCCACCTCCCACAGCGATTGATGACGGTTGCCGGAAAGAGACGCCAGGGCTCCTGCGTCGGCCAATGCCCTCAACGCCCGCGGGTCCAGTCCCGAGCGTTCCAGGTCATGCACGCCGGAAAAACATCGCTCGCTTCTTGCAGCAACGAGCCCTCGGGCGGGAGCCTCTCCCAGGCCCTTCACCAGGTTGAACCCCAGGCGCAGTGCCGGCTTTCCGTCATCGCGCCGTTCCAGGGTTGCCTCCCACTGGCTGGTCAGGACATCGACGGCGCGCACCTCTACTCCATGTTCCCGTGCATCGCGCACGAGCTGGGCAGGAGCATAAAAACCCATGGGCTGGCTGTTGAGCAGGGCTGCGGTGAACGCAGCCGGTTCGTGGAACTTCAGCCAGGCCGAGACATAGACCAGCAGCGCGAAACTGGCAGCGTGCGATTCCGGGAACCCGTAATCACCGAAGCCCTTGATCTGCTCGAAAAGCCTCAGGGCGAATTCCCTGTCATAGCCCCGGGCCAGCATGCCCTCCACCAGCTTCTGCCTGAACTTTTCCAGACCCCCTTTTCTTTTCCATGCAGCCATCGCGCGCCGCAGTTCATCTGCCTCGCCTGCAGTAAACCCGGCAGCGACCATGGCGATGGCCATGACCTGCTCCTGGAAGATGGGTACACCGAGCGTGCGCTCAAGCACGCCCCTGATTGCAGGCCCCGGATAGGTCACCGGCTCCACGCCCGTTCTGCGTTTCAGGTAGGGATGCACCATGCCGCCCTGGATCGGCCCCGGACGCACGATGGCCACCTCGATCACCAGGTCGTAGAAAGTCCTTGGCTTCAGGCGCGGCAGCATCGACATCTGGGCCCGCGATTCGATCTGGAAGACCCCGATCGTGTCGGCGTTGCTGATCATGTCGTAGACGCGTGGATCTTCCTCCGGGATGCCCGCGAGGGTATGCCTCACTCCACGAAAACCCGCAATCAGGTCGAAGCTGCGCCGAATGGCCGTCAGCATCCCCAGTGCCAGCACGTCGACTTTAAGCAGGCCCAGTTCCTCCAGATCGTCCTTGTCCCACTGGATGACCGTACGGTCAGGCATGCTGGCGTTCTCGACGGGCACCAGCAGGTCGAGCGAATCGCGGGCAATCACGAAGCCGCCCACATGCTGCGAAAGATGCCGCGGAAACCCCGTCAGCAGGACAACAAGCCCGAGCAGGCGCCGCACCACCGGGCTGTCCGGATCAAGGCCGGCTTCACGTACGCGGGTTGCATCGGGGCTGCCATCCCACCACTGCAATGTCCGGGCGAGCCTGTCGACCTGCAGCAGATCGAGGCCCAGCGCCTTGCCGACATCACGGATTGCACTGCGGGCGCGGTAGGTAACCAGCGTGGCCGCCAGGGCAGCACGGTGCCGGCCATACTTTCCGTAGATGTACTGGATGACTTCCTCGCGACGCTCGTGCTCGAAATCGACATCGATGTCGGGTGGCTCGTTGCGTTCGCGTGACAGGAACCGGCCGAACAGGAGGCGGATCTTGTCCCTCGTGGGATTGACCGCAGTGATGCCGAGGCAGAAGCAGACGACGGAATTGGCGGCAGAACCCCTTCCCTGGCAGAGAATGCCCTTGCTGCGGGCATGAGAGACCACATCCTGAACGGTCAGGAAGAAAGGCTCATACCGGAGTTGCCGGATCAGCTCGAGTTCGGCCTCCACCTGCGCACGAACTTCGACAGGCTCGCCGCGGGGCCAGCGTCGGCGCATCCCTTTCTCAGTCAGCTTGCGCAGGTAACTCGGGGGTGTCTCGCCCTGTGGCACCAGCTCTTCCGGATATTCATAGCGCAGCTCATCGAGCGAGAAGCTGCAGCGCGCGGCAATCTCCAGCGTCGCGAGCAGCAGTTCCCGGGGATAGATTTTCTTGAGCCGGGAGAACGCACGCAGGTGCCGTTCTCCATTGGGAAAGAGATGGCTGCCCGCCTCTCCCAGCGGCAGACGCTGCCTGATTGCCGTCAACACATCCTGCAGGGCTCGCCTGCCACGCACGTGCATGTGGACATCGCCACCTGCCACGAGAGGCAGCTGCAGCTCCTCGCCCAGGCACGCCAGGGAGTGCAGACGGGCACGATCCGAGCCGCTGCCGAGCAACTCCACTGCAATCCACGTACGGCCAGGGAAAGCAGCCGACAGCCAGCGGCCTTCGCCTGCATCCGGCGTATCGCCCGGCAACCACAGAGCAAGACACTCCGTGAGAAAGGCCATGGCCGCGTCACCCGCCAGCAGATTCCCTCGCTCCAGACGATACCCACCCTTGTCTGCCGAACGCCTGCCCAGGGTAATCAGGCGGCATAGCTGCCCATATCCCGTGCGACTGGTCGCGAGTACGACGAACCTCAAGCCATCGCTCAACCGGAATTCACTGCCGATGAGAAGCTTGATGCCCTGTCCGGCGGTTTCTTCTTTCGCAGCCTTCACTGCAGCATGAGCCCGCACGACGCCGGCCACGGAGCATTCATCGGTAATGGCAAGCGCCGCGTATCCCAGCTTCAGCGCCTGCAGCACGAGCTCCCGGGGATGCGAAGCTCCCTTGAGAAAGGTGAAATTGCTGAGGCAGTGCAGTTCGGCATACATGCCTGCATCCCTCAAGCGAGAAATCCATGCAGGAACCAGGCATGGGGAGGCTGGCGCTCGCGATAGATCCACAGGCGCACCCCTGCGGTCGAGTGCGCAACGTAATAGTCACGTGCCACATCCTGGCCGTCCCACCAGCCGCTTTCGATACGCTCAGGCCCCCTCTCGATGCAGAGCCTGCCGCGATAGCAGGGCCAGCCTTGCCGCTGGCATAACCGTTCGGGCGGGTCGAGCAGCCATAGCGGCCGGCAGTGATCGTTGACTGCGGCCGCCCGTGCGTCAGTCGCGTGGGAGAACCCGAAAGACTTTGCCCACGCCTTCTCGGGACGATGATCAACCACGCTTTGCAGGCGATAACAGGCGGTTTCCCCGAGCCTTGCATGCAGCTTCTCGAACAGGCGCCCAATTGCCTCCGGTTCGCGTTCATGAAAGCCGCCGGACCCGGAAGCAAATTGCATTCGTCCCGTTGCAGCCCGAAAAGCAAGGAGCGGCCCCGATCGCAGGCGAACGCCCCGCACGGGAGCGGGCAACGACCTGCGCGCCAGCAGCTCCTGCAGCACATCGAAGACAGGCTCGACCCGGGTAACCGGAGCCACGAAGCGCAGGATCTCCTGCGTGGGATCACGGCTGCGGTGATGGAGCGTGAGCTCAAGCGCCTGGATGGCTGCTTGCCGCCGCGTGAGAAAAGCCGCCAGCTGCTCCAGCAAAGGCTCGATTTCCCGGACCAGGCGCTGCCCGTCCTCGATCTCTTCATCGAAGTGCAGGACGGTCCTGAAGCGGGTCTGTTGCAGGAAATCACGCCGCACCTCAGTCGCCCTGCCTGCGGCCTGGTCGAGTTCGAGAAGGTGCTGCGGACCAATACGGCGGGCAAGCCCGTCCCTGGGCAGGCGCAAACACTCCCCCACGGACTGAATGCCCATCGCCTCAAGCAAACGGATGACGCGCTCCGGCCAGCGGGTCGCTGCCAGCGGCAAACCGGCAAGCGCGCTTCTCAAGCCGGCGCTGCCAGTGACCCTCTGCTGCTCTCCTCCCTGCACCAGCCACAGGGCAGCCCGTGGCGCTGGCGCCAACGCCAGCAACGCAGTCACCCGTTGCCTGCTCATTTCATCGAGCAGACTGCCGCAGAGCGCCTCCATGCCCCCGAACAGATTCAGGCTGCCCCTGATCTCGAGCAGCAGCGCATCGGGAAGCGCAATACTGACCTTCGGTGAGAATCGCGCCGCGCCGCGTGCCAACCGGTGCAGGGAGGCTTGCTCCTTCCCGGGTTGCCGCTGATGAACCTGCAGCCCTTCCACCAGGGCATGAGCCGCACTGACCCTGATCCCGGGCTGGATGCCCTTTGCAGCAGCAGCCTGATTGCAGGCGATCACCCACTGCCGCCCGGCAATGGCTTCCACCACGACCAGCGCTGCACGCGAACGGATATCTCTTTCCTGCCGGCCGGGATCCAGTGCCTCAAGCGCAAGAGAAGGAAAACCCAAGGCAACCCAGAGTGGTCCCGTGTACTCCGCGACGGGTGGCTGACCAGGAACGGGGACGGAAAGCGCAAGACCGGAAGCGCCGGGCTCGCTCCGCGAGGCTTCGGGAAAAAGATCGAAGGTGTTGCCGCGTGCCGCCATACATCCATCCCGCAACAGACTGTGTGCTTTCCGGTGCCTACCCTCCCTGCATGCCCGGCCATTCGAGGTTCACTTCTCCCGCACGCCCGCCGCGACATTTCAGTATCCGCACCTGCAGCCCTCCCGGGTGCGGCTTCAACACCAGCCGCAGCCCTGCAGGAGAAGGCACGACACCGGCAGAAACCGGCCTGAACAGGATGCACAGCGCCCCCTTTTCCACAGCGGCAAGCTGCAACCGTCGCAAGGCAGCGAGGCGGGTTTTCGCCGACTGCTGCATCCAGCCGAGCACGCAACGGCAACCACCGGAGCGAAGCGCCTGCTCAAGCGACCAGCAGTCCTGTGTCGTCCGGATGACGAGCAGCCGCTCAAGATCGATACCTTGCGCCGCAAGGGCTGGCGCATAGGGCTCATAAGGAGGCTGTACCAGCGCGAGCCAGGCTTCGGGATGGCGTTGATGCAACTCCGCAAGCGCAGGCATCACCAGGCCGAATTCGCCGCTCCCTGGTGGGTCGATGAGCACTTCGATCAATCCGCTCGCTGGCCAGCCCCCTCCTGGCAACTGCCCATCCAGCGGAGGAAAGCCCGTGGAAACGATGCGAGCTGCAGGCACTCCGCTGTTCGCCCGCCAGATCGCAGGATGCTCAAGCAGTTCATCCAGGCCTCGATCCATTGAACAGGAAGATTTCTTGCCACAGGAAGCGACAGGCAGCCGGCGATCAGCAATCGGAGCTCAACTGCTGGACCTAACCAAAGACAGGACACGAATGAGTGGGTCGTGGGAACTGTCTGCCGATCGCCGGCTGCCTGTCGCTTCCTACTGGAAGAAGCCCTTGCCTTTGCCCTGGCGCAACACCCCCACCACCACGCCTTCGATGATGAGCGACTGCTCCTTGAGATCGACGCGGATGGGCTCGAAGTCCTCGTTGGCAGGCATCAGCCAGACCACCGAGCCGTCCTGCTTGTAGCGCTTGACGGTGACTTCATTCTCCAGCCGGGCCACCACGATCTGCCGGCTGCGGACCTCGGGCGTGCGATGCACGGCAACGAGATCGCCATCGAGGATGCCGGCATCCTTCATGCTCATGCCTTTTACCTTGAGTAGGTAATGGGGCTTGGGAGTGAACAGCTGCGGATCGATCTGGTACCGCGCCTCGATGTTTTCCTCGGCGAGGATCGGCCGGCCTGCGGCCACGCGCCCGATCAGCGGCAGCCCCATCTGCTCGCGCAGCGAATCCTTGAGCTGGATGCCTCGCGAGGCTCCGGGTACGAGATCCAGCACGCCCTTGCGCTGCAAAGCCCGGAGATGCTCCTCGGCCGCGTTGGGCGACTTGAAGCCAAAGGCCTTGGCAATCTCCGCCCGGGTGGGCGGCCGGCCTATCTCCGCCACCGTTCTCTGGATGAGTTCGACGATTTCCCGTTGCCGCGGCGTCAGTTCATTCATGGCTTGTCACCTGCCCGGAAGGGCCGTTTCTGTACGAACACACAGTAGCTGTTATTTTATACAGAGAGCCATTGCAGAACACAAGAGCCGCGCAGAATGGGCATCGCGACTTGACAGAAACTCCCCCTCCCCACCGCTCGTCCCCCCTCCCCGACCATTGATCGGAAAGAACCGCCCTCCCTTGCCGCCCTCACTAGAGTCCACCCCCATGCGTACAACCGCCATACCCGCACTGCCTGCACGGACAGCCCCGGCCCGGATGGGAGGCTTCACGCTTCTCGAACTGATGCTGGTCGTCACGGTCAGCGCCATCATCCTGGGGCTCGGGATTCCGAACATGACCCAGTTCATCCGCAACAACCGGATGACTTCGGCTGCGAATGACATGCTGGCCGGCCTGCACATGGCGCGCACCGAAGCGGTGAAAAGACGGGCTTTCGTAACTTTCTGTTTCAGCGCGAATCCAACGGCCACGACCCCTGCATGCAGCAATGGCGGTCGGGGCTGGATCGTTTTCGTCGACGATGCAGATCCGGCAGCAACCAGCGCCAATGACGGCAATTTCGCCGTTAACGATCCTACCCAGGAAATCATCCTTCTCCGGCACGAGGCGCTTCCTGCAACCATCACTTCAGTAAAGAAGACGACCCAGACAGGAGCCACATCCACCTCCAGCCTGGGAGTGAGCTTTGCTGCATCCGGATTCGCGCGTACCAATACCCTCACCAGGAATGTCGTCCTCTGTGACAGCCGCAACAACGTTGCGGTGTATGGGAATGAGAACTCGGCAGCTCGCGTAGTCGAAATTACCCAACTGGGCAGGCCCCGTGTAACACGAAGCGTCGCCCAGATCACCGCCGCTGGAAGCTGCCCTTGAAGCCACACAAGCCAGCCATGTCCTTCAACATGAAAACTAGCTCATCCCCTCGATTGGCACTCGGTTTCACCTTGGTGGAAGCCCTTGTGGCGCTGGTGGTGCTGTCCATCGGCATGCTCGGCATCGCCGCGCTCTATGTTGAAAGCCTGCGGGCAGGGCGCGAATCGCTGACCCGCTCCACGGCCATCCTCCTCGCCAGCGACATGGCCGACCGGATCCGGGCCAACCGGGCGGCCGGAGCAGCCTATGAGAAGGCAGCCACGGACACTGGAACCGCAAGCACCGATTGCGAGGAAGGCGGCGCCAACGCCAGCTGCACTCCTGCTGTCATGGCTGCACACGACATTGCGACCTGGGAGACGGAGATCAAGGCCAACCTGCCCGGCGGCGACGCAGCCACCGGCGACATCGTCGTCACGGCAGGCGCTCCCAACACCTACCAGATAACCGTGAGCTGGGTGGAAGTCGGACAGGCCGATGCCGTGAGCTACGTCGTGAGGATCCAGGCATGAATCTGCCGCATAACCACTCCAGGCTGAAACATTCGCAGCCAATGGCCGGCGTGAGCCTCATCGAGCTGATGGTGTCGCTCGTCATCGGCTCGCTGCTGATCATCGGCGCGGTGACTGTTTACATGCAGAGCCGCAACACCTATCGCACCAACGAAGCGGCGGCCCGGCTGCAGGAAACGGCGCGGTATGCCATGGAGATCATCGAGCCGGATGTCCGCATGGCCGGCTACTGGGGCATGACGAACCGCGGTGACTTCATCGACAACCGCGGTAATTCGGTGACCGGATCGCCGGCCCAGCCCGTCGTCATCACCAATGACTGTGGCACCAACTGGGCTTTCGATACCGTCCGCTTCCTGGATGGCAGGGACAACGGCAACTACGATCTGGGCTGCGCCGGGGTCGATCCTTCGGCCGATGCGGATGTCCTCATAGTCCGCCGGGTCAGCTCCGCCGCCGTCGCCGCGAACAACAGCAATCTGCAGCTGCAGGCCAACCGCCTGCGCGGCTTCATCTTCAAGAGCGCGACCCTCCCCGCCGGCTTCGCGGCGGCCCCCGCATCCGCCACGCACAACATGATCGTGAATGCGTACTACATCAGCAATCCGGCAGCAGGACAGTTTTTCCTGAGACGCAAGGCCCTGGTTGCAGGACCGGCCATCGCTGACGAAGTGATCATCCCTGATATTGCCGACCTGCAGGTGCAGTTCGGTATCGATGACAACGGCGACAACAACGCGGACCAGTACGTCAATCCAGAGGCTGCGGCGCTGGCAACCGCGCAGGTCGTTTCGGCGCGGATCTGGCTGATGGTGGTTGCACCCGATATCGAAGTGGGCTTCGAGGACGATCGGGAGTACGCATTCGCAAACCAGGACTACGGCGCATTGGGCGGCAACCAGCGTCGGCTCGTCGTTTCGAAAACCATCCAGCTGAGAAACTCGTTCCTATGAAGACGCAGCCTGCAATCCGGATGGGCGGCAGCCGAGAGCGGCAGTCAGGCGCTGCCCTCGTCATCGGGCTGATCCTGCTGCTCGTGCTCACGCTGCTGGCTGTGTCGGGCATGAACACGGCCACCCTCGAGCTGCAGATGACCGGCAACCAGCAGTTCTCCCAGAATGCATTCCAAGCCGCGGAATCGGGTATAGGCCGCGTGCTAGAGCAGGGAAGTTACGATACACAAGACCCTGAAACCATTGCACCCACCTCTGTTCCGGGCTCCACTGACGTGTTTACAACCACTACAAGTACAAATTGCGAAAACGGCACCACCCCACCCCCTGGAGGAGGCTTCAGCTTGGGCTATGGAGTAGGAATCTTTGCAATCCATTTTGACATCGTCAGCACCGGAACCAGTGCACGTGGAGCGACGGCAACCAATACGCAAAGTTTTTACACCATAGGTCCTGGATCCTGCTCGTAGAGCGGTCAGCACGGAGATTTGCAATGAATATTTGCCTAAGCATCACTGCTCTTATATTGGTTTCTGCTACGCAGCTTTTCGGGAACGCTCAGGCAGCGCAGCCAATGAAGTTCCTTGAGCGCAGCTACGAGCTATACACGCTTGAGCTGTCCCTCCCCCGCGCAGTGCCGTCGCGGCTCACAGTCCGGCCCTGCCTGGAGTGCACGCCCGATACGCTGCAACTGGCGAACTCTTCGCTCTTCTACATCGGCAGGGAAGCAGTGCCGTATGCGCAGTTCGCGACGCACGCGAAGACCCGATCCTACTCACTGACCATTCACTACACCCCCGAAACCAAGGTAGTGACCCGGATGGTTGCCGCGGCCAACTGAGCGCCCGCAACCCCAACGCGTCCACCACGAGGCATTCGTCATGTTGTCAAACAAAGTCCACTCCGGATTGCGCCCCGTCACTGCAGGGATCCTGCTGACGCTGTTCAGCGGACTCCCCGTATACGCGGACGACACCGAGATCTTCGTCGGCCAGGGTGCCATCGAAGGGCCCGAGGCGCGGCCCAACATCCTTTTCATCATCGATACCTCAGGCAGTATGGGTGACAGAATTCTCACCCAGCCGAATTACAATCCAGCGACCAATTGGGATGGCGCTTGCGGCGATGACAACCGCATCTACTATGTGCGAAACAGCACCACTGTCCCTACTTGTGCCGCCACCAATAACAACTGGGTTAATCTCTCAGCAATAAAATGCAAGGCGGCCCTAGACGCATTCAATTCGGCCGTGGGCTTCTTCGCCGGAAGAACTGCGCGCTATGACAGCGCTCCCAGCAATGTGAACAACCGCTATTGGATTGACCTCGCCAATACCTCCGAAGCTCGCTCGCAGAACATAGAGTGTCAGACAGATAGTGGTGTACATGGTGATGGGGTGAATACGACCAATCTGTATGCTCGCAACCAGAATACAAACGCCTGGGGAACTTCCACGAGCGGCAACCTCGTGAACTGGGGAAACCGTAGCCCGTATCGGCTCTATACCAGCAATTATCTCAACTGGTATCACGAGAACAGGCTGAGCGATGAGACCAAGCTGGAAATCGTCCAGGGCGTCTCCAAGAATCTCATCGACCAGGTCTCCGGTGTGAACGTCGGGCTCATGCGCTACAGCACCGACGCCCAAGGCGGCATGGTTGTCAGCGCCGTGACGAATGTTGCGGATTCGCGCGACACGCTCAAGGCGCAGATCGATGCATTCACTCCCCAGGGAAATACTCCCCTCTCGGAAACGCTGTACGAAGCCGGACTCTACTGGGCGGGCGGAACCTGGGACTATGGCAGCCGGTCAAGCCCCGTACGCAGCGTCGCGAGTTCACGTCAGACCGCAGCGACTACCAGATACAAGAGCCCGATCGAGTATTCCTGCCAGAGCAACTACATCGTCTACCTGACCGACGGCCTACCGACAACCGACTCGGATGCCAACGAGGAAATCAGTGCACTCAATGGCACCACCTGCTCCGGTAATGGTCAGTGCCTGGACGACATGGCGGAATACCTGTTCAACAACGACCAGAGCACGCTTGCCGGCAACCAGAACGTGGTCACCTATACGGTCGGATTCGATGCCGACTTTCCACTGCTCCAGGAGACTGCCACCAAGGGAGGTGGCGCGTACTACACAGCCAACGATACCGGTTCGCTGTCAAGCGCCTTCACCAACATCGTGCAGGAAATCCTGGATACGAGTTCCACTTTCACGTCCCCAACGGTGGCCGTCAACGCGTTCAACCGCACTCAGAATCTCAATGACCTGTTCATTACGGTGTTCAAGCCGACCGACTCACTCCGTTGGCCGGGTAACGTCAAGAAATATCGCCTTGATCCGGTAACCGGAGAAATCCAGGACGCCAACACGCCTGCACAGGATGCAGTCGATTCCACTACTGGATTCTTCAAGACGTCGGCAAGGAGCTATTGGTCGGACGTCACAGACGGTGACACCGTTACCGCCGGTGGCGCCGCCAACGAGCTTCCCGGACCCGTCACGCGTAACGTCTACACGCACTGGTCGGGCTCGACCTCTACCAATCTCACGAATGCGAGCAACTCGGTGATATCGACCAACGCGCTCCTCGTGGCGAATCTGCTGCTTTCGCAACCGCTGGGCGGGCCTATGCCCACAGACGTAATCAGCTGGGCACGCGGTCTGGACGTCAGGGACGAAGATGGTGACGGCGACGTCCTCGAGGCTCGCAACAGGATGGGTGACCCCCTCCATGCCCGTCCGGCCACGGTCATCTATGGCGGCACCGCTGCATCTCCCGACGTGGACGATGCCGTCGTCTTTGCCGCGACCAACGAAGGCTATGTGCACGCCCTGGATCCGGTCACGGGTGAAGAACTCTGGTCCTTCATCCCGGACATGATGCTGCCCAAGCTCTATGACCTGTATGAGAATCCGCCTTCCTCGAACAAGTTCTACGGCGTGGATGGCAACATGCAGGTGCTCAAGATCGACATTGACCGTAATGGCATCGTCGAGTCCACCGAGGGCGACCGGGTCTATCTCTACTTCGGCTTGCGGCGCGGTGGCAACGCCTACTACGCGCTCGACGTGACGGACAAGACCGCGCCGAAATTCCTGTGGAAAGACACCGCCACCCAGTTGCCAGGCCTGGCACAGACCTGGTCGACTCCGGCGGTGGCCAAGGTCAACGTCAACAGCAGTTCGCAAACGCAGACCCAGAAGTACGTGCTGATTTTCGGTGGCGGTTACGAAGAGGATCAGGATCCCAACAGCACGACGCAGCTGACCTCCTATTCGACGGACGCTACCGGCAACCGGATCTTCCACACGCACAAGACCGATGGGTATCGGCCGGACTCTGCCATGAACCAAGGCTGGGTGGACAAGAGGTTAAAGCTGCCTGGCGCACGGAGAACGCATCCCGAATTTCTCTAATGTTCTGTTTATGTTCTAAGCATATTCGACAAAGACGTCAAGAACAAAAAAGCAACCTGCGAATACTCCCCACCGCCTGACGATCACCCATCGGGACGCCTCTGTCGCCGTCCTTTGTGACTGAGATCCCACACTTTCCGGCAAACGCTGCGCCACACCCATTGCCCTGTGCCGTTTCGTCGCGCTCAAACGCCAGTGCCGTCGCCGAG
>JANNNQ010000360.1:0-2073 GCA_031398625.1 Pseudomonadota bacterium | reverse complement strand
GGTCCTGCCCGGCAGGCAGGACCTACGGTAGGTCCCGTCTGCCGGACGGGACCTGGGGGCGGAGGTTGACTCGGGAATCGGACGCGGTAGTAGTGCGGGGTCAAGCGGGACGCGAGGTCATGCCAGCAGGCAGGACCTACTTGGGATCCTTCTTCTTGCCGAGAGGCCTGCTAACCCGGATTATTCACGGTCGTGGGACTGAATGAGTTTTTGGGTCGGTTTGTCGCTGGATGTTGGCGGGGGATGAATTGGGCGCGGAGGGCCCCCTTTCCCCCGTGGCGTTGTGATGGCTCGGTGGTGGTGGGAGGTAGGTTGGCGGGAAGGTCAGCCGCTGGCGCAGTAGGCGGCGACGGCGAGGCTGACGGCGAGATAGTATCGCCAGTGGGGCCACGAGCTGGAGAGTTGCACGCGGATGCGGCGGGCGCTCACGGTCACGCGGGCGGCGACTTTGATGACCAGCGTGCGCCAGGTGCAGGCGTGTCCTTCGCCGAGCGGATCTTCGTGGCGACGCCGGCTCCAGTGCGGCCGTTTCTGCCGCAACGGGCGTGCTTCCGGGGGAACGTCCGGCTCGACCGGCGGCGGCTCGGGAGGCAGGGCCACGAGCTGTCTCAATCGCACGAGCAGATTCGCGGCCAGCGTATGCATCATCATTCGAAACGCATTGGCCATGTAGCGATGATCGCTGAGCCGGCCCGCCGACAGCTCGCACTTCAGTTCTTTGTTGCGGTTCTCGCTTTCACCGCGGTCGGCATAGTCTTCGTACGCGCCTTGCGGAAGCACACGCGCACCGGGCCGATTCGTCACCACCGCGCGGCGGTTGGTCCCCTGCGCATGAGCCTCGCACTTGACCACCACCCAGCGTGATGCGGACCAGGTTCCTGCTTGATATTCGAACGCGTTGAAGAGCCGCTGCGGCTGCTGAGTGGCTTCCCAGTTCGCGACGGCGAGATCCAATAAGGCCTGGCTTTCCCGCTGCAAAACGGGATTCATCCCCAGGCCGATCGTGTATTCGATCTGCAATTGCTCGCAGGCCTGGTAGAACGCGGGCACCGCATATCCCGAATCGGCCCGCACCAGGATCCGCACGTCCGGCCACGCTTGCTTCAGTCGCGCGACCACGCGCGTCAGATCAACCGCCGCGCCCAGCGCCGCATGAGCCGTGCCATGCAAGAGCACCGGAAACACCACCAGATCGTTCTCCGCGCAGGTGATCACCCGGACCAGATATTGATACTGCTCGTAGTACCCGTGGAAGAACGTGAGCTGCTGCTGACCGTGCGTCGGGTCGTCGAACACGTCGATGTCGAGCGTCAACTCGGCAGGAGCTTCTGAGAAAGAGGTGATGAACTGCTGCAAGAACCATTCTTCCATCCGCAACAGATCGGCCGCCGTGATCGCATTCTCCAACCGCGAGAGGGTCGGCTGACTGGCCAGATCGCGGCCCTCCGGACTGCGCCCCGCGACGAGCTTGAAAACCCCATCGCTGCGGAGCGTGTCGTGATCGTTCTGGTCTTCGTAACCCGCGAGAATGCCAAACACCCGCTGCCGCACCATCTCGACCACCGAGTGCCAACAACCCTGCCGGCCATCCCGAATCTGCGCCGCAAAACTCTCGGTCCACCCCAACCGCTCGTCAAACTGCCGCAGCGGCAACAACCCCGCATCCGAACTGAGTTGCTCCTCCGCCACCTCCACCACCACCGGCCCCGACCCCAAAAAATCAAACACCACCTGACCGACAGCCTGTATACTCATCCCCGGCCTCCCTGCGTCGTTAGAAGTCGTTGTTTTCCAACTTCTTAGATGCAGCCGGAGGCCATTTCATTCCTGCATGCGTGAATAATCTGGGCTAACTCATCGAGCGTGTAAAAACCCGCTAAATACCGCACTTGGTGCGGCTGGTAAGCTTGGCGTCTTTCGCGTGTGCGCGCGGCGCCGCGCGGGTTCGAGACCATGCCGACATACGCCATGCGGCCGTCGGCAGCCGCGCCGTTCTCGCCTTGCTGACGAATGCCCGTGGCATCGAGACTGACGCTCGCGCATGTGCGACCTTGCGCATCGTGCTCCCACTCC
>JANNNQ010000331.1:0-6150 GCA_031398625.1 Pseudomonadota bacterium | reverse complement strand
TCCAGCTGCGTCCGATCGGCCATCGTTACCTTCAGTTCTTTGGCAGGTCTTCCGACTTTCATGCTCCAGCACTCCGGCTTCCAAGGATACTCCTTGGACCGAACCCAGTATGTAAAGTTACATATGGGACATCACACTAGGCATTGGGGGCGTAGTGGCCCCACATGCTTTCGAACGCCAGCCTGAGGAACAGCGCCGTATCCCCGCGGCCGCCCTCGAATTCCTGGGCCGGCCTCGCTGCCAGCGCCTCATCCGGTCCCTTGCCCTGGTGCCTGCAGCAGGTCCCCGTAGTCGATGCGCTCGTCACCGAAAGGCATCGTGCCCGTGCCGTAGAACGTGTCAGTCGGACGGGCAATCGCGGGCAGCGGCGCAGAGCGCGATTGGTCCCACGACGCAGTGAACGGCGCTTGCGCCAGCAGGACGCCACAGCTTGCCGCTCCGACCAGAAGACTCCGCGGTGAGGTGCATTCAGCCATGTGATTTCAGTCCGCCCAAGTTTTTTCTGGTTTGGTATCCGGGGGAACGCGGCCCCGGCGACGCCATCGACGCTCTCGACCCCGAGGTCCATTACACCGTCTGTGCACGGGGCGCGCAATGCACGTACACATCAGTTTTTTGCATGGTAAGGGATACTTTTGCGGCATGGTAGAAAGCGGTTTTGTTTGCGCTCGCGTAGCATGATTCCGGCATTGAACCCGTCAGCCTTTTGAGTCCCATCGAGATGAATCGCATGCGCTAAGCAGTCAATGAGAGCCATACCGGGCATGCTGCTTGCAGTGTCCTTAGGTTTGCGCCTGGCGGGTTCGCAGCGGACGCCCCCGGCAACCCGCACGTCGGTCCCCCTGGCGCGGAGGAGCAGTTCGCGTTCCTCGACAGGTACTCCGGCGATTGCCACAACGCCATCGAGTACCGCCGGAGCCCGCCATGACCAGGATGAGATACGCAGGAATGAATAGCGCGACCGGCGCACACAGCCGGCCCACCCAGGCGCTCAGGTCATCCAGCGGGAGGCCGGGTACCCGCTACACTTAGCAGCGCCGCGGCATTGCCGTGTCGCCCGGATTCAGCACGAGGCCAGTTTGTCCACTGCACCCGCTCCCCGCTCCTTCGCGGCGTTCCGCCATCCCGGCTTCCGGATTTTCTGCCTCGGGTCGGCCGCGGCCATGATGGCCGACAACATCGAGCATGTGATCAACTACTGGGTGATCTTCCGGAAGTTCGAGTCCCCCGAACTCGGCGGTTTCGCCGTGGTCTCGCACTGGCTGCCGTTCCTGCTCTTTTCGGTCTACTCGGGCGTCCTCGCCGACCGTTTCGACCCGCGGCGCATCATCCAGATCGGGATGCTGCTCTTCATGGCCGTGTCCGTGGCATGGGGCGTGCTTTTCCTGACCGACACCATCCAGCAATGGCATGCCATGGTGCTGCTGGTGTTGCACGGCGTCGCCGGTGTGCTGTGGATGCCCTCCAGCATGCTGCTGCTCCATGACATCGTCGAGCCGGAACTGCTGCAGAGCGCGGTGCGGCTCAACGCCAGCAGCCGCTATCTCGGCATGCTGATCGGGCCGGCGCTGGGCAGCGGGCTCCTGCTGTTGCTGGGTCCGGGTTGGGCGATCCTGTTCAATGCCCTCATCTACCTGCCCCTCACCCTGTGGCTATGGAAAGCACCGTATGGTCCGGCCTTTCGCAAGGTGCAGCGGCCGCCGGGTGCCGCCAACCGCGGCTTCGCGGACATCGTGGCAACGATGCGCGCAGTCGCGGACAACCGCACGATCGTGTTCATGACGCTCTTGGCGGGCATGGCCTCGTTCTTCATCGGCAGCAGCTACCAGGCGCAGATGCCGGGCTTCGCACAGGACCTGGGCCATGGGGATCCAGGCATCACCTACGGCATGCTCCTGGCTGCGGATGCGGCGGGGGCCCTCGCCGCCGGACTCGTGCTGGAGAGCCGCGGGCTCCTGAATGCCAAACCGTTGACCGCGTTCCTGCTGGCCCTGGTGTGGTGTGCAGCACTGGCCGGCTTTGCATTGACCGCCTTCTATCCGCTGGCGCTGGTGCTGCTCTTCGTCGCGGGCTTCGTCGAGCTGTCGTTCAACTCGATGTCCCAGACGCTGGTGCAGCTGAATTCGCCGGTCGAGATCCGGGGCCGGGTAATCGGCCTCTTCTCGATGGCTTCGCTCGGCATGCGCACGTTCAGCGGCATCACCGTCGGCATGGTCGGCGGCCTGATCGGCATCCACTGGTCGCTCGCCTTGAGTGCCCTCGCGTTGCTGGCCGTGATCAGCGAGATGCTGACCGTCTATCGCCGGCCCACGCCACAATCAGCGTGATGTCGGCCGGGCCGGGCTCAACCGCTGGTAGTCCGCGGCAGGAAGAGCGTTGCTTCGAGGCCCCCGCTTGGAAGATTGGCAAGCTTTATCGCGCCACCGTGGCCTTGTGCGACATCACGGGCGATGCAGAGACCCAGGCCCGTGCCGCCCGTATCGCGGTTGCGTGAACCCTCGACGCGGAAGAACGGTTCGAAGACCTGTTCGAGGTATTCCTCCGGGATGCCGGTCCCCTCGTCCTGGATGCGGAGGACCACCTCTGTCCCGTCGCTGACGAGCACTTTCGCCCGGCCGCCGTACTTGATGGCGTTGTGCAGCAGGTTGGCGAGGCAACGTTTCAGTGCTTTCGGGCGAGCAGGCAATGGGCCCGCCGTCCTGCCCTCGATGACGATCTCGCCCCCGGTCTCGGCGAACTCCACCTGCAGCTTTTCCAGCAGCACATCGATGTCGACGGACTCGAGCGGCTCTTCGTCGTTGAGATCGCGGAACAGGCCGAGCGCGCCTTTCACCATCCCGTTCATCTCGTCGAGGTCCGCGGCAAACCGGTCCCTCAAGGCGGGATCCGCAATGGATTCGGCCCGCAACCGCAGCCGGGTCAGGGGCGTGCGCAGATCGTGCGACATGGCAGCCAGTACCCGCGTACGACTGTCGAGGTAACGCTGCAACCGCTCCTGCATCGTATTGAATGCTCGGGTCGCGTTGCGGACTTCCCGCGCCCCTCGTTCAGCCAGGGGCGCATGACGCGCTCCCCGACCCACGGATTCCGCCGCGTGCGCGAGGTCGGACAGCGGGCGGGTGATGCTGCGGGTCATGAAGAACAGCACGACGGCGAGGATGCAGGTGAGCACGCCCAGCTGGATGAAGATCTGTGGCGGCAGGGGCGGTCCCGGTTGCGGAGCAGCCGTCCGGAAGACCAGCTCCTGGCCATCGGGCAGGAACACACTCACATCCAAGAAGCGCGCCGGCATCGGGCCGGCGAAACGCGCGCTTGCCCCTTCCCCACCGAGACCCGTGGCATCGGGTCGACCGCTGTCAGGAGGTGGTTCGAGACGGCGCGGTTCGCTGCCGATGTGAATGACCGGGTCACTCCGTGGCCGTGCAGGACTGACGCGCACGCGATAGCTGGTACCGAGTTCCTGCTGGATGCGGCCGGCATAGGTCCGCGCGGCGGCCTCCATATCCTGGCGGCGCTGCGGCAGCGGCGGAAAGTCGGGTGTGTCGACGGAGACGGGCTCTGCGAGATACCGCTGCAAGGCTTGCTCCCGGTCTGCCCCCTTCAGGGCCCAGAGCGAGGCGCTGGTTTCGGCGATGATCTGGGCCGTCCCCCATCCCCCGCTCCAGAGCAACGCGAATTCGCGGCGTTCGCGCACGATCAGCACCACCACGATCAGCAAGGTGATGCCGACCACGCCGAGCAGTGCGACCATCAGGCGCCCGAACAGCGATTGCGGGATGACCCTGATCGGCACGGGCCTATTCCTGCTCGACCTGCACGCCGATGACGTAGCCTTCCCCATAGACCGTCTTGATGATCTCGGACGAACGGGCTTCATCGCGCAACGTCTGCCGCAGCCGGCTGATCCCGACATCGATGCTCCGGTCGAACGGGTCCAGCTCACGCCCATGCATGAGTTCCATCAGCTGCGCCCGCGACACCACGCGATTGCCATGGGCGAGCAGCAGTGACAGCAGGCGGAAGTCGGCGCCGCCCAGTGGCACCTTGGCGCCAGTCGTATCGGTAAGGGTCCGGCTCAACATGTTCAGGCGCCAGTTCCCGAACCGGTAACTCGCCACGCGCGAGGGATCGGGCTCGGGCACCACCGCTACCGTACGCCGCAGAACCGCCTTGATCCGTCCGAGCAGCTCACGGGGATTGAACGGCTTGGGAAGATAATCATCGGCGCCTACTTCGAGCCCGACGATGCGATCGATTTCTTCCCCGAGTGCAGTGAGCATGATGATCGGCACCTGCAACCTGGCGCGCAGATCGCGACAGACCGCGATGCCGTTTTCACCGGGCAGCATCAGATCCAGGACGATGAGATCCACAGGCGCCTGGTCGAGCAGGCGGCGCATCACCCTGGCATCGGGAACCGCCGTGGCCCGGTAACCGTGCGCTTCCAGATATTCGGACAACAGGGTGCGGATCTCAGTGTCGTCGTCGACAACAAGGATGTGCGGCCGCTCGTTCGTTCCTGGCCTGTATGGCATCTGCATCACCTGGATAGGGTGCTGCGCCTTGTTGCAACCGGGTGTAACCAATTGTAAGGGTTGGCATCGTTGCCACCCGTGTGGCCGCTCCCGAGCACGCTGGCCGCGGAATGTGCATCGGTCCCACTTGTAGAAATCGCCTGCCGTCACCGCGATGGCCTGATGACACCGCGCGAAGTGTGCAGGATGCGGTCCTGTCGAGACATTCCAGTGACGCAAAGATTTGCAAAGGGGATCTGCAAAGGGACCGCGATGTGCGCTGCCGCAATGTTGGTACGGTCACGTACAGACTTCCCGGTAGGCGGCGCCTAGCTTAGCGACATGTTCGCCACGTCTTTGACAGACTGTCCTGCACCTGCTCCAGCCACCTCGCGGCGGCTCGGCAGCCGGGACTATCTGTCGCTCGTCAGCGATCTCCTGCCGCCCTGGGACTTCGTGTGCCTGATCCTCGCGGGCTACGTGAGCACTCTCGTCTATGCGTCTCTGTTCCCGCTGGCCCTGCTCGTACCCCAGGCAGGCATCCAGCGGGGCAGCCTTGCGCTGATCGGCGCGCTGCTGGCGCCGTTCCTCCTCTACGACCGGAATTTCGCGGCGTCCATGGTGCGCGCGCAGGCGGGCCTGGTCGTGCGTTCCTTTTCGTTCCGCTTCCTGCTGATCGTCGCGGTGGCCCTTGCGATCGGCAGCACGACGCGGGTATTCGAACAGCTGCCACCTGCCTGGGTGGCGATCTGGCTGGCGGCGAGCCTGTGCCTGACGGCGCTCGGCCGGCTGCTGGCAGCGAGGTGGCTGGCGATCCTGCAGCACCGTGGCTGCCTCAGGGAATCCATCGCTGTGATCGGCGCCGGCGCGGCGGCCGACCGGTTCAACGAGCATCTGCGCGAGACCCGTGACAGCCGCGTCGAACTGCTTGGCATCTTCGATGACCTGGCCCGGGAATCGACGGTGAGCTCCCAATGGCCTGCCGGCACGATCGATGAACTCATCGCGCTCAGCCGCGTGCGCTCGATCGACTGGGTGCTGGTGACGAATCCCACGATGGACGAGGAGCACCTGCAGAGCGTGGTCCGGCGGCTGCAAGGCATGTCGGTGGCCATCGCGCTGTGCCCGCAGGACATCGCACTCAGGCTCTCGGGCGAACCCATCCAGTACGCAGGCAATGGCATGCCGGTCGTCCTGCTCGCCGACCGCCCGATCAAGCGCCTGAATGCGGTACTGAAGACGCTGGAGGATTTCGTGCTGGGCAGCGTGCTGACGCTGCTGCTGCTGCCTGTACTCGCGCTCATTGCACTGGCCATCCGGCTGGACAGCCCGGGCCCCGCGCTCTACCGGCAGCGCCGCCATGCCTTCAACAATGGCGAGTTCGAGATCTACAAGTTCCGCACCATGCGCTGGGCGCCTGCGGGAGCGGAAGCGGGCCTGCGCCAGACCTCCCGCGGTGATGAGCGGATCACCCGGATCGGCCGCTTCCTGCGCGCGTCCAGCCTCGATGAACTGCCCCAGCTGTTCAACGTGCTGAAGGGCGAGATGTCGCTGGTCGGCCCCCGCCCCCACGCCATCGGTATGAAGACCGGCGCGGTCGAGAGCGCCCGCCTCGTCGCCGAATACGCCCACCGTC
>JANNNQ010000293.1:0-1656 GCA_031398625.1 Pseudomonadota bacterium | reverse complement strand
CGAACTTGCTCTTGGTGACGCTGTCGTTCACGTTGATGGCGCGGAACAGCAGCGTGCCCTTGGCACTCATTTCCTTCAGGCGGTGCACACCGGTGGTGGTTTCCTCGGTGACGCCGATGATCTGGGCGCTCTTGCGCGTGTACCAGGTGGCATCCACCGCGAGCTTGGCGCGGATGGCGGCAAAGAGTTCACGCTCTTCTTCGCTGCCGGGGATGGCCAGCACGGACAAGTCCTTCTCGGCCCGCTGGCCCAGGTGCATCAGCAGCGTGGCATCGCCGCCGTCGTCCAGGATCATGTTGGGGCCTTCGCCCGCCTGGCCCTTGGGTGCAAAGTCGAAGATGCGGTGGGTGTAGTCCCAGTAGTCGCGCAGCGTTTCACCCTTGTAGGCGAACACGGGCGTGCCTTGCGCCACCAGCGCCGCGGCGGCATGGTCTTGCGTGGAGAAGATGTTGCACGAGGCCCAGCGCACCTGGGCACCGAGTGCCTGCAAGGTTTCCACCAGCACGGCGGTCTGGATGGTCATGTGCAGCGAGCCGGTGACGCGCGCGCCCTTGAGCGGCTGGCTGGCGGCATATTCCTGGCGGATGGCCATCAGCGCAGGCATTTCGCTCTCGGCGATGCGGATCTCGCGGCGGCCCCAGCCGGCGAGCGACAAGTCGGCGACCGCGTACTGGTCGTTGTGAAGAGGTTTGAGGACAGCGTTCATGGAGGTCTCCGTAAAAAAGGAAACCCGCCGCCGGCCGTGAATAGTGAGAAGGGGGATCACGATCTCACCCACGACCTGCCTTGCGGGTGAGCGCCGTTGCCTGTGAAGGGATCCGAGCCTGGGGAGGCTGCCATCTGGTATGGACAGGCCCCCTTGCAACGCTCCTCGGAACGGGGCGAATTCTAGCAGTGGCCCCTGGTGCGCGGGCGTGACGAACTTCAGGTTGGGCCCGCCTTTGCGATCAATACTCCAGCGCCCGCGCCTTGCCGCTGAACACGCGGTACGCATACACCGTGTACCCGGCGATCACCGGCAGCACCACGGCCGCGCCGATGAAAATGACCCACAAGGACTCCACCGAACTGGCCGCCTGCCAGAGGGTGATCTGGTCCATCACCAGGTACGGGAACACGCTGTACGCCAGGCCGTAGAAGGCCAGCACCAGCACGCCGATGCTGCAGCCGAAAGGCACCCAGGCACCGTATTCGTTGCCCTGCGCCAGCCGCACCGGCAGCCGGCGCAGGCTGCGGTGGATGATGAAGAGCAGCGCCATGGTGGTGAGGGGAATGGGCGCCAGCAGCAGCACGTACGGCAGCGAGAACCATTTGTCGAAGATGCGCTCGCTGATCATCGGCGTGGCCACCGACACGGCCGCAATGCCCAGCGCCATGAACCCCAGGCTGCGGTGGACTCGAACCATCAGCGCGTGGCACAGGTCGGGCGGCAGTTCCAGTTGCACTTCGACGGCTTGATGCAGGCGATCTACGCCGCACGCCAAGCCAAGGCGCAGCAGCAATCGCCGGCGCCGTACGAAGAGCAGGTGGCGGCCTTCAAGCGACTGTGCGAGCAGCACCGCGATACCTCGTTGCCAAGGGTAGGAGAACTCGCGCGCGAGTTCCTCTACGACTGGGACACCATCATGCGTACGCTGGCCGAGCCGCACCTGCCGT
>JANNNQ010000267.1:0-2191 GCA_031398625.1 Pseudomonadota bacterium | reverse complement strand
ACAGCGCATCGGGCCGGTTGTGGCGTGGTTGCTCTGCCGACGGCAGCGGCGTGTTCGCATGGTCCGAGTCGCTCAGGTGGAAGGCTTGCCGGTCCAGCACGATGTGGCCACGGATCTCGGCCAGGCCGCGCTGGCGCATCAACCGGAACCACTCCACCAGTTCGCTGCTACTCAGACGGGCGTCGCCGCCGCCCACG
Source organism: Pseudomonadota bacterium (assembly GCA_031398625.1). Taxonomy (GTDB): domain Bacteria; phylum Pseudomonadota; class Gammaproteobacteria; order Steroidobacterales; family Steroidobacteraceae; genus CAIUGU01. The sequence continues at coordinate 1,994 of JANNNQ010000267.1, read as the reverse complement.
ATGCGCAGGTCGCCATACAGCACGCCTTGGTGCAACTGGCCGTCGAGGTAGGCGCGGGTGCGCCAGCGGTACTTGGGGCCCAGTGTGTCCAGCGCCGCCAGCGTGGTGATGAGCTTGGTGGTGGAAGCCAGCGTCATGGACTGGTTTTCACGATGGGCAAAGAGCGGCGGCAACGAATCGTCGCCCACGGGGCGCGCCAGCAGCACGATGTCCTGGTCCGACATCTCCGCCTGCTTCAGCGCCTCGAACACCGCCGTGGGCCGGGCTGCCTCGGCCCGCAGCACCTGCGCTGCCGGGCCGGCCGACCAGGCCGCCGGCTGCGTAAGCGCCGCCACCGTCAGCACCGGCTGGGCACGCGACACGTCTTGTGCTGGCGTGGCGCTGCACAGCCCCAGACAGCCCAGCACCATGCCTTGAATCGACCGATAGAAATCCATGTCGCCCCTCCGACGCCGCTCAACGGCGGCACAATCTGCGCCGGCTGGCGCCGGCACACTTGGCCGGCCCGCCTGACTGCGATGACCACGAACCTCCCCCCTGATCGCCCGGCAAGACCGATCCGCAGCTACGTGCTGCGCGCCGGCCGCATGGGCCCCGGCCAGCAACGCGCGCTGGACGCACTCGGCCCGCGCTACCTGCTGCCCTTTGACCATGCCCTGCTCGACTACACCGCGGTGTTCGGGCGCTCGGCCCCCACGGTGCTGGAAATCGGCTTCGGCATGGGCGATGCCACGGCGGCCATCGCACAGTCGCAGATCGGCACGAACTTCCTCGGACTTGAGGTGCATTCGCCCGGCGTGGGCGCATTGCTCAAGCGAGTGGGAGAAATGTCACTGAGCCACGTGCGCATCGTGCAGCACGACGCGGTGGAGGTGGTGCAGCACATGGTGCCGCTGCAGTCGCTGGCCGGCGTGCATGTGTTCTTCCCCGACCCGTGGCACAAGAGCCGGCACCACAAAAGGCGGCTGATCCAGCCGCAATTCGTGGCCTTGCTGGCCGCGCGCCTGGCGCAGGGCGGCTACCTGCACTGCGCCACAGACTGGGAGCCCTATGCGCAGCAGATGCTGGAGGTGCTGTCGGCCGAACCTTCGCTGCGCAACACGGCCGAGGGCTTTGCGCCGCGGCCGGACTACCGGCCGCTGACGAAGTTCGAGCAGCGCGGCCTGAAGCTGGGCCACGGCGTGTGGGATCTTGTGTTCACCCGGGCTTGAGCCTCAAGTTAAGAGGCTGGCTCTCACTCCTGCCAGGTCACCCAGCCCATGTGCGCGGTGACCAGGACCACAATGCCGAAGGCAATGCGGTACCACGCAAACGCCGTGAAGGTGTGGCTCGCGATGTAGCGCAGCAGCCAGCGCACGCAGACCCAGGCCGAGACAAACGAGAACAGCAGCCCGACGGCAAACAGCGGGAGATCGGCCACCGACAGCAAGGCCCGCTCCTTGTACAGGCTGTAGGCACCCGCACCGATGAGCGTTGGAATGGCCAGGTAGAAGCTGAAATCCGTGGCGGCCTTGCGGTCCAGCCCCAGCAGCATGCCGCCGATGATGGTGGCCCCCGAGCGGCTGGTGCCGGGGATCATGGCGATGCATTGCACCAGGCCCACCTTGAGCGCATCCCACGGCGTCATGTCGTCCACGGAGTGGATGCGCGCCGACACGCTGCGCCGTTCGGCCCACAAGATGACGACTGCACCGATGATGAACGCGCTGGCCACGACGGTGGGCGTGAACAGGTGCGCCTTGATCGCCTTGCCCAGCAAAAGCCCCATGATCACCGCCGGCAGGAACCCGATGAACACGTTGAGGGCAAAGCGCTGGGCCCGCTCCTGGGTTGGCAACTGGGCGATGGTGCTTTGGATCTTCCGCCAGTAGACCAGGATGACCGCGAAGATCGCGCCGGTCTGGATCGCGATGTTGAAGACCTTGGCCTTGTCGTCGTCGAATCCGAGCAGCGAGCCCGCCAGGATCAGATGACCCGTGCTGGAGATGGGCAGG
>JANNNQ010000205.1:0-27316 GCA_031398625.1 Pseudomonadota bacterium | reverse complement strand
GGTCGAAACCGTTGGCCCCACCGTAGTACGGATCAGGGATTTCAGCGGCCATCGCATCTGGCGCATAGTCCATCAGCAACCGGATGCGTTCACGGTACCGGGGCGGCGCCCGTTCCTTAAGCAAGGCTGCATTGTCGTTGTCCATGGCAAGCAGCAGGTCGAAGCGCTCGAAATCCTCGTCCGTCACCGTCCGCGCCCGCAATCCGGAAATATCGATCCCGCGCCTGCGTGCTGCTTCGATGGAGCGCCGGTCCGGCGGGTGGCCTGTGTGATACGAGTGCGTACCCGCCGAGTCAATTTCTATCGCGAGCGGCGGTTGGCGTTCGGCGAGCAAACGACGGAAGACCCCCTCTGCACTCGGCGAGCGGCAGATGTTGCCCATGCAGACAAAGAGAATGCGCATCACCAAGAACTCGCTGCTGCCGGCAAACCGCCTTGGCCGTCAGCTGCCGAGGAATTCGCACAGGTAGGCAGCGGGTCCCCCGACGGCCTGTACGTCAAAGCCGCTGTGGGCCCCCACTTCGAAAGCGGTGCCCATCGCGTACGCACGCCACTCCCCTTCGGACAACCGGGCCTTGAGCTCGTCGCTGATGACCGTCATCCGCTCGGCAGCACCCGTGTTGAAATGATACTCGCCCGGAAGGATCACGCCGACCGTCGCCTTGAGGCCGTTGCGCTCGAACCCGACGCTCTGCACGCGCCCTTCGAAATACGTGTTGTGCTTCAGCATGGAAAACCTGCCGTCTCTTCTGGAAAACCGGGGCGGGAAGTATAGGCGATCGGTCTGGATTCCGGCGTCTGCGCGAGAAAAAGGGAAATCCATCTTGGCGTTGGATTCTTGCCAATCCCACCCTAGTCCAAGACCCCGCCTTGCCCGTCTGGAACCGGTCCCGGCATCGCCGTCGAAGATGTACAATCGCGAACGTAAGCGGCAGTCGCGCGGACCGATCGCAGCAGTTATTCTCCGGTTCAGCCGGAACAACAATCGCCCGGACCGGGAGCACGTGGGCAATCGCTGTAATTGCCATCGTGACCGCAGTCGGTCCAGAAAAACAGGAGAGCGTCATGTCGGACGCCGTGAGCAGCTTCATCGAGTGGGTGGTTACCACCCCGTTCAGCCTCTTTCTCCAGTCCGAGCTGTGGGTCATCCCCACGGTACAGACAGTGCATATCCTCTGTGTTGCGATCGTCCTGACCGCGGCGGCGATGCTTGACCTCCGGTTGCTGGGCCTCATCGCGCGCGGGCAGTCGGTCGTCTCCTTGACACAGCGATTCCTGCCGGCTGCCTGGGTGGCCTTGGGTCTCCTCGCCATCACCGGCTCCCTGCTTATCATTGCAGAACCGGCCCGCTCCCTGCGGGCCCTGCCCTTCCAGCTCAAGATGCTGATGCTGCTCTCGGTCCTCATCCTGACCGTGATCTTCCAGAAGTCAGTCGCCGCCAATGCCAGCCGCTGGGACACCGCGCCCGCTTCGCCGGGAGCCCGGATCACTGCCGTGATCTCCCTCGGCCTGTGGCTCGCCATCATCGTGGCGGGACGCTGGATTGCCTACGCAGAAATCGGCTGAACACCCATGACCCTCCTCGAACTCTGCGAGTCGCTCGAGAGCACGGGCTTTGCCACTGCGATCCGGGAATCGGCGTTCCTGTTTCCCGCCATCGAATCGATGCATGTCATTGCACTGACGTTCGTGGTGGGTTCCATCTGGATCGTGGACCTGCGCCTGCTCGGCCTCGCTTCGCGCAGCCGCGCTGTTTCACAGCTGTCGCGGGAAATCCTGCCCTGGACGTGGGGTGGCTTCGTGCTGGCAACCATCACCGGCCTGCTGCTCTTCAGCTCCATCGCCACGCGCTACTACGAGAACATCCCGTTCCGCATCAAGATGCTGTTGCTGGTCATGGCCGGCCTCAACATGCTGCTGTTCCATGCCACGACCTATCGTCGCGTAATCCATTGGGATGCCGACACGACCCCGCCAACGGCTGCGCGACTGGCAGGCGGACTGTCAATCCTCTTCTGGGTAGCCATTGTCGCGTTCGGACGCTGGATCGGGTTTACCTGAAAGCGGGATCCAGGTTTGTCCGCAGGCGCTCGATGTCCTCGGGTGTGTCGACGCCAGTTCCGGGGCGCGTACTGGCGATGCCGACCGCTATGCGCATGCCCGCTTCGAGCGCACGCAGCTGTTCCAGTTTCTCGATGGCTTCGAGCGGACTGACAGGCAGCGCCGTCATGCGCAACAGCGCAGCAACGCGATACGCGTAGATGCCCAGATGACGGAACGCGTAGGTGTATGCAGCGGGTACCGTCAGATCGCGCGCATGGGGAACGGGTGAGCGACTGAAATAGAGCGCGCCGCCATCGGCGGCTGTGGCGACCTTGACGATATTCGGGTTCACGAACTCCTCGTGGCTCAAGATGGGCGTGCACAGGGTCGCAAGATCGGCGCGCGGATCGGATGCCAGAAGGCCCGCCACCTGGTCGATCAGCGCCGGCGGCAACTGCGGCTCATCCCCCTGCACATTCAGCACGATCGTGTCGCTGGCCCAGCCTCGCAACCGTGCCACCTCCGCAATGCGGTCCGTGCCCGACGCATGATCGGCGCGGGTCATGACACTGATCGGCTGGCGCCCGCCGCGAGGGTCGCTGACTGCAGCGGCAATACGAGCGTCATCGGTCGCGACAATGACTTCCGCCGCGCCACTGCGACACGCCGCTTCCACCACCCACTGGATCATCGGTTTGCCACCGATGTCGAGCAACGGCTTGGCAGGCAGGCGGGTCGAGCCGTAGCGGGCAGGAATGACGACGTGGAAGGACATTCTATGGCTTGGGGCTTGGGGATGATTTTCTGGCGAAAGCCTAATGGCTAAGGAAGCTCTGATTTACCCACATGCGCCAGGCGAACAACGATCCAACTGACTGAAAGACCATGGTCGAAAAGGCGTCGACAGTTTCAGAAGGCCGTATTTCAGAGGTTCCCTAAAGCCCAAGACCTTTTCCTTCTCTTCATTCCTTCATCTCCGGCGCATCGCTCGCAAGCTGCCGCGCTTCCTCCTCGAGCATGACCGGGATGCCATCACGCACGGGAAAAGCCAGCCGGTCGGCACGACAGACGAGTTCCTGCCGGGTCTTGAGCCAGCGCAAGGGTCCCTTGCACAAGGGACACACGAGAATATCGAGAAGTCTGGAGTCCATAGAGTTCAGCGGGCAGTGGCAGACGAGGTCAGTGCAGAGTCGACAATGGACATGAGGAGCGAAGCCGGGCCGGGCGCGATCTCCGCATCGGCCACGACGACCCAGAGACGCGGATCGTTGTGGTCACGACACTTGACTGCATCCTTCTCGGTCATCAGTACAGGCGCAGGGTCACCGAACGCCAGATCCGCAGGACCGATCCGGGCATGGTCCGGCAGCGCATGCGCCAGCACGATGATGCCTGCGGAGCGCAGGGTAGCAAAAAAGGCCTCCGGATTGCCGATCCCGGCGACGGCATGCACAGGCTGTCCCTTGAAATCAGCCAGTGTCCGTTGTTCCAGCGTCACAAGGGAACGCACGAAACCCGCCTGGATGAGGAACGGGATACGCGGAGTCGGGCCTTCGGGAAGCTCGCGGGGTTTGAACAGCCCCAGCCCTGACCGGTACGGTTCGAGGCTCGCCGACTTGAGGAGAATGGCGTCGACCTGCCGCAGCCGGTCTGCTGTTTCGCGTAGCGGCCCCGCGGGCAACAGTCGCCCGTTGCCCAGACCCCGTTGCGCGTCGATGACGGCCAGCTCGCAATTGCGACCCAGGCGGTAGTGCTGCAAGCCATCGTCCGAGACGATCACGTCGGCGCCTCGCGCGATGGCCTGCCGGGCTGCGGCGACCCGATCCGGCCCCGCCACGACAATGCAGCCCGAATGCTGGGCAAGCATCACGGGTTCATCGCCCGTTTCCATCGTGTTGCTGTCCGCAGTGACGTCGAGCGGCCAACTGGCAGACCGGCCCCGGTAGCCTCGACTGATGATGCCCGGCGTATGCCCAGCCGCGCGCAGCTGCTCCACGAGCCACAGCACGACGGGCGTCTTCCCCGTTCCGCCCACGGTGATGTTGCCCACAACGATGACGGGCCGCTCGACCCATACGCTGCGAAAAAGTCCGGTCTGGTACGCGAGCCGTCGCAGCGCGACGATTGCACGAAACAGCCAGGAAAAAGGCAGCAGGAAGAGCGACATCCTGCTGCGGGACCGCCCGTACCAGATGCCTTGCAGAACGCTGTCGAAACTCACGGCCGGACTGCTGTCTTCTCTGGCCAATGCCGAGAGCCCAACGCCCAAAGCCCCACTTTTGCCTCACTCATTGAACTGCAGGCGGTGCAGGCTGGCGTACTGCCCCTCCCTCGCGAGCAGCTCCGCATGGCTGCCGCTCTCGACGATGCGGCCTCCTTCCATCACGACGATGCGGTCCGCCTTCTCGATGGTGGACAGGCGGTGCGCGATCACGAGCGTCGTGCGCCCCTGCATCAGGCCTTCGAGCGCGGACTGGATGACGCGCTCCGACTCGGTGTCGAGTGCGGAAGTCGCCTCGTCGAGAATCAGGATGGGCGAGTTCTTGAGCAGTGCGCGGGCGATGGCGATGCGCTGCTTCTGGCCGCCGGACAGCAGCACTCCGCGATCACCGACCATCGTCTCGAGACCCTCGGGGTAGTCCCTGGTGAACTCGAGGACGTGGGCGGCCGCAGCAGCGCGGTCGATATCCTCGGGACTGGCGTCACGGCCGAACGCGATGTTGGCGCGGATCGTGTCGTTGAACAGGATGACGTCCTGGCTGACCAGGCTGACCTGCTGGCGGAGGCTGTGCAGGTTGTATTCGCGCACATCACGGCCATCGAGCAGCACCGTGCCGCTCGTCGCCTCGTAGAAGCGCGGCAGCAGGCTGACCAGCGTCGATTTGCAACTGCCCGACCGGCCCACTATCGCCAGCGTCTGCCCGGCGGGAACGGTGAGCGACACGTCGTTCAGTGCGATGCCCTTGCCCGCTTCGTAGGAGAACCCCACCTGCCGGAACTCCACATCCCCCTTTGCACGATCGATCTTCACCGCGCCACTCTGCGGTTCCGGCAGCTCGTCCAGCAGCTCGAAAATGCTCTGCCCCGCGGCGATGCCCTGCTGCAGCGGGCCCGCGACATTCACCAACCGACGCAGTGGCGCCGTGACCATGACGAGCCCGCCGATGAAGGCCGTGAACTCGCCGACGGTCAGTTCGCCCGCAATCGCCGAGCGGGTGGCAACGAACAGCACGGCCGACATGCCGATGGCAGACAACGTCTGGACGACGGGATTCGACAGGCCACGCGTCAGCAGCAGCTTCATGTTCGAACTGCGGTTGTGTTCGTTCACGCTTTCGAACTGGGCGTTCTCGTACGCCTGTGCGTTGAACACCTTGATGACGCGCGGGGCCTCGATCGCTTCCTTGGCAATGCGCGTGACATCGCCCATCGAATTCTGGATGCGGCGGCTGTAACGGCGGAACTGACGATTGATGAAGGTGATCAGCCACGCGAGGATGGGCGCCGTGATCAGGGCCAGCGCGGTCAGCTTCGCATCGAGATAGAACAGGTAGCCCAGCAACAGCACGATGGTCAGCGAATCGCGGATGAAGATGGTGACGGAGTCGGTCGTCGCCTGCGCCACCTGCTCGGTGTTGTAGGTCAGCCGCGACAGCAGCATGCCCGACGAGCTGCGGTCGTAGAACGCGATCGGCAGGTTGAGGAAGTGGTCGAAGATCTGGGCACGCAGCCGCTTCACGATGTGGCGCCCGACGTAACCGGGTGCATAGACCTGGATGAAGTCACCGATCCCGCGGAGGACGAACAGGCCGATCAGCGCGATGGGGACCAGCGTCATCATCCGCTCGTCCCGATTGGTGAACGTGCCGTCGAGGAAGAACTTGATGAACCACGCCCAGGCCGCTTCGGTCGCGGCAAACAGCGTCATGCCAAGCACGCCGAAGAGGAACATCCCGAGATGCGGCTTGAGATACGTGAGCAGCCGCAGGTAGGTCTGCATCGCATCCTGGGTGAGGGGCGGTGCACGGGTCACGGCGTTGCCCCAGGCGCTTCCCCACCTTCATTCGTCGTGGCGATGTTGATGGACCGGAAGCCGAGGCGCCCGACGACATCCATGGCCGTCACGACGGACTGGTGGGAGGTCTGGCCATCGGCGCGGATCGTGACGGGCAGGTCGCGGGCCTCCGGTGACACCTGCAGTACCGCCGCGGAGAGGGTCTGCGCACTGCTGTTGATGAGCCCGCGGCCGTTGACGCTGTAGCTGCCCTGGCGGGTGATCGTGATCTCGATGACGTCACGCGCCGGCTGCGACTCGGCTTCCGCGCTGGCTTCGGGCAGCTGCACCTTGATCCGCGTTTCGTCGACGAACGTGGTCGAGGCAATGAAGAAGATCAGCAGGCACAGCAGCACGTCGATGAACGAGACCACGGTGATTTCCGGGTCTTCGCCGCGATCGGCATTCTTGCGCAGGTTCACCTGGGATCAGCCCGGCTCGGTTGCAGCGGTGGACGGTTCGTCTTCGAGTGCGTGCAGCAGCTTGATGGCTTCGACTTCCATGTCGACGACGAGGCCGTCGACGCGGCGGCGCAGGTACCGGTACCCGATCACCGCGGGGATGGCCACCATCAGGCCGGCCGCCGTCGCGATGAGCGCTTCGCCGATGCCGGCAGACAGCGCCATGGGATCACCGACGCCCACGCTGCTGATCGCATTGAAGGTCCGCACCATGCCGAATACCGTCCCGAGCAGGCCGAGCAGCGGCGAAATGGCGGCAATCGTCGCCAGGGCATTCAGGTAGCGCTCGAGTTCGTGCAGGACATGCCGGCCCGTGTCCTCGATGGATTCCTTGATGATCGTGCGGTCGCGATGGCGGTGGGCGAGGCCTGCAGCCAGGATCTTGCCCAGCGGTGAGTTCTGCCGCAGCGCGAGGATGTGCTTGTCCTGGAGCTGGCCGGTCTCGACCCAGCGCCACACTTTCTCGGTCAGCTCGGGCGGCACGACGCGCCCCTGCTGCAGCGTCCAGAGACGCTCGAGAATGATCGCCGCGGCAATGATCGAACACAGGATGATCGGCACCATCATGATGCCGCCGGACTTCACGATTTCGAACATGGGATCGGGTGTTTGTTCTGCAAGCGCCGGCTGTTCCTGACCGGGGCGCATAGTATCAGGAAGACGGGCGGGCCGGTCACCGAGGTCCGGCTGGCGGCAGGCCCTCGGGATCTTCGGCCTCTGCATGCCAGTAGCGGCGATGGGTCTGGCGATACAGGTCGGGTGGCTGGATCCCTGCGCGGCTCACGAGAAACCCGATCGCCCCGGAACCCGCAGTCGTATGCGCCAGTGCGCCCGCGGCCTGCCAGCGCTCGACCACATCGGGTCGGGGAAATCCCCAGCGATTGCGATACCCGACGGCGAACAGCACATGGCGCGCGGCAAGTGCGTCGACCAGCGCAGGGGTGGAAGAAGTGCGGCTGCCATGATGGGCGGCGACCACCAGGCCGGTGGACCCGACGAGCGACGACTCGACCAGCTCGGCCTCTGCGGAACGTTCGATATCTCCGAGCAACACCGCACTGCCCCCCACCCCTTTTATGTGCAGAACACACGAGGCATCGTTGTCGCTCTGGAAGCCGCTCTCCGGATCGGGATGCAGAGTTGAGAATTCCACGCCGTCCCATTGCCAGCGCAGGCCACGCACGCACGGCTCCGGCTCGACGTTGTCGAACTGCACGGACGGACTGGCGAGCACGCGATCGACTGGCATGCCAGCGAGGACTGACGGCATGCCGCCCGCATGATCCAGATCCCCATGGCTGACGATGACCGCATCAAGCCGGCGAACCCCTCGGCTGCGGAGGTATGGCAGCACCACCATCTCCCCGGTATCCCGTCCGCTCTGGAAGGCGGGCCCCGCGTCATACAGCAGCGTGTGCGAACGGGTTTCAATCGTGGCGGCGAGGCCTTGCCCCACATCGAGCACCGTCAACCGGAATTCGCCTGGCCCGAGCCGGACCGGTTGCCAGAAGAGCGCAGGCAGGCAGAGCAAGGCGCCTGCCAGCCGCGTCGGCGCAAAGCCAGGGGCGCAGGCCAGCGCCGCTCCGAGACCCAGCAGCAATACGGCCCAAAGTGGGCTGCTGGCGGGATACCAGACGGAGTGCGCCAACGTGGCGGCTGCTGCAAGCGCCGGCCAGGCCAGGTCAAGCAGCCAGGCGGCTATCGCGAGCAACGGCTCTCCGACCGCTGGCAGGAGCAACGCACCCGCGCTTGCCACGAGCACCAGCGGTACGACGATCAACGTAAAGAAGGGGATTGCGAGGAGATTGACCAGTGGCGAGACCAGCGAAACGGCCCCGAAGGTGACGACCAGCAACGGCAGCAGGCCGAGGGTGACGGCGCCCTGGACCTTGAGGAACTCCTTGAGCTGCAACCCGCGACGAGACCCCCGCTCACGCACCCTTCCGGACAGCAGCCACAGGATCGCCCCCACCGCACCGAAGGACAGCCACGCCCCCACGGAGAGTGGCGCGAACGGGTCGAGCACGAGGACCGCAACGATCGATAGCCCAAGCCCCTGCGTTGCACGCAGTTCGCGACGGAGCAGACGCGCACCGCAGTAGATCGCCAGCATCACCAGCGTTCGCTGGGCCGGCACGCCGAATCCAGCCAGCGCAGAGTAAATGAGTGCACCGCAGATCCCGCCGGCAGCCCGGCCATCGACGGCGGTGAAGCGGCGCCGTTGCATGCCGGGCAATCGTACTGCGCAGCCTCCCAGTCCGGCACTCAACGCCGCCACCATCGCAATATGCAGGCCCGAGATCGCCATCAGGTGGCTGGTACCCGTCGCGGCGAACACGCGCCATTGCTCCGGCGTCATGTTCTGCCGTTCGCCGACACTCAAGCCCTGCACGATGCCGAGCTGCGGATTGCCTGCCAGGACCTGCCCAAGGCGATCGGCAATCACGGCCCGCAACCGCAGGACCGGGTACCGCCATGAGGGCTCGGACAGACGGACATTCTCTCCCGCTTCACGCACATACCCGGTGGCGCCGATCCGCTCGCGGAACAGTTGCGCCTCATAGTCGAAGCCGCCGGGATTCGCGAAGCCGTGACGGCGGCGCAGGCGGACCGTGAACTGCCACCGCTCGCCCGCCGCAGGCAACGCAGGAGCGTCATACCAGGTCAGTTCGATCCTGCGCGGCAATTGTCCCGCACCCGGCTGATGCACAACGTCGAGCATGAACCGCGGACCGGCAGCGGTGGCCTCGGGGATCGACGCGACATACCCGGCAACTTCTACATCCTCGCCTTCGAGTGCGGCAGGCAGGTCATTGGCCAGCTGCAACGCTGCATGTCCCCACGTCCAGGCGAAGCCCGCGAGGCACGAGGCGAGCAAGCGCCAGCGCAACACCAGGCTCATGACGAGCGCCAGTCCGAGCGGTGCACTCAACACGCGGGCATCGGGTAACTCAGACAGGCCATGCACGCAGCAAGAGCCGAGCAACAGCGCCATTGCACCGGCAAACATTCCCGGCTGGCCCGGGGAATAACGGATAAACTTCGGCACTCCATGCCCCGCCGTGTCTTCAAGCGACTGATCCGCCGCCGCCACGAATGGCGGGAAAGCCGCTTCCTCAAGCCCTTTCGCACGCTGCTTGAGGACCCGGTCTACTGGAGCCTCAACCGCCGCAGCGTCACGCGCGCCTTCGCGATCGGGCTGTTCATCTGCTGCTCCCCGCTGCCGTTGCATCCGGTCATCGCAGCCCTGCTCGCGCTCGCGCTGCGCGTCAACATTCCCGTGGCCATCGCCACGGTGTTCGTCAACAATCCCTTGACGATGGTACCGATCTACTTCGTTGCATACTGGCTGGGCAGCTTCCTGCTCGGGGTGCCAATGCAGCCCTTCACGTTCCAGTTTTCCGCAGACTGGTTCATCAACGACCTGCTGCCAGTATGGAAACCCTTCTTCCTCGGCTGCTTCGTACTCGGCCTGCTGGCGGCGCTCACGGGGTACATCGTGCTCGGCGCCCTCTGGCACCTGAGCCTCGTCATCAAGTATCACCAGCGCAAGGGCGCGGGCTGAAGCCGGAATGGTTGCGCAAATGTGCAGAAATGCGGTTGCGGGCGGGAGGCTACAGGCTACAGGCTACAGGCTACAGGCTACAGGCTACAGGCTACAGGCTACAGGCGAAGAGACCGCGAAGACCTCAGGACGATTGCGATTGCAGCTCCGCATCTCTTCAATTCTGGCTGTAGCCTGTAGCCTGTAGCCCTTTCTCCTCCAGCCTTCTCCATGCCCCTCCTCCACATCGTCATCGCCGACTGGGAAACGCTGCGCGAACATGCGCGGGCCATCCGCTGGAGCGTGTTCATCGAGGAACAGCAGGTGCCGGTCGAGCTCGAATGGGACAACTTCGATGCACCCAGCTGGCACGCCATCGCGTACGACGACGCAGGCATGCCGGTGGGGACGGGGAGATTGCTGGGCGACGGCCACATCGGCCGCATGGCCGTGCTGAAAGCCGCCCGCGGCTCAGGCGTCGGCGGAGCGCTGCTCGAAGCCCTGATGGAGAAGGCCCGCGAGCTTGGGCTTCCCGAACTCATCCTGAACGCGCAGACAGTTGCCGCTCCGTTCTATGAACGCTTCGGTTTCATCGCTGAAGGCGAGGAATTCCTGGAAGCCGGCATTCTGCACCGGGTGATGCGGCGCAGGACCTGAGGCCGGCGTCAGGCGGTTGCCAGCCTGCCCTCTTCCAGCCGATAGACCTTCTGCATTCGCGCCGCGAGTTCCGGCGCATGGGTAACGATCACCAGCGCCGTCCCGGATTCGCGATTGAGCTCGAGCATCAGCTCGAACACCTGCGAGGCGTTGCCGCCATCGAGATTGCCGGTGGGCTCGTCGGCCAGCACCACCTGTGGCTTGGTCACCAGCGCACGCGCGACGGCAGCACGTTGACGTTCACCGCCTGACAACTGGCCGGGCCGGTGTTCGAGACGCGCGCCTAGACCCACTCGCTCCAGGAGTCCGCGGGCAGCTGCGATCGCTTCACTGACAGGCACACGCCGGATGAGCAGTGGCATCGCGACATTCTCGAGGGCGCTGAATTCCGGCAACAGGTGATGGAACTGGTAGACGAAGCCGAGTGCCCGATTTCTCAAGGAGCCGCGTGCGGCATCGGACAGCTCGCCCACTTTCTGTCCCGCGATCAGCACCTCGCCGCTCGTCGGCAGGTCGAGGCCGCCCAGCAACTGCAGCAGCGTGGTCTTGCCCGAACCGGAAGCGCCGATGATGGCCACGCGGTCACCGGCTGCCACCGAGAACTCAACCCCGCGCAGCACATCGACGCGAGCGTCACCTTGCTGGAAGGTCTTGACGAGGGAGCGGCATTCGAGCACGGAAGTAGAGGCGTCAAGGTTAGTCATTGTCTGGTCACGCATATAGAGGCTTTGGGCTTTGGGCTTTGGGCTTTGGGCTTTGGGCTTTGGGCTTTGGGCTTTGGCCAGAAAAATTCATGGCCGAGGGTAGACGATGCAAGCCTTATGGAATTTGGTCATCGTCCGGCTGACTATTCGGTGTTTCTTGTCGGATCTTACCCAAAGCCTAAAGTCCAAAGCCCAAAGCCCAAAGTCTTCTTGACTTCACCTCTAGCCTCTAGCCTGTAGCCTGTAGCCTGTAGCCAAGTCTACTCATGCCTCAACGCCTGCGCAGGCTGGATCCGCGCGGCACGCCATGCCGGATACAGCGTCGACAGGCAGCAGAGGCCGAACGCAGTGGCGCAGATCTTGGCGACATCTGCCCATTCGACGCGCGCGGGCAGGTCGCTCATGAAGTAGAGCTTGGCATCCAGGAACTGGGTATTGGCCAGGCGCTCCAGGCCATGGACGAGCGTTTCGAGATTGGTGGCCAGGACCACGCCGAGCAGCACACCTGAAAGCACTCCAAGGAGGCCAATCATTACGCCTTGGCTCAGAAAGATCGCGAGGATGCTGCGGGGCTCCGAGCCCATGGTCCGGAGGATCGCGATGTCGGCGCGCTTGTCCTTCACCACCATCACGAGCGTAGACACGATGTTGAATGCAGCGACCGCAACGACCAGCAGCAGGATCACGAACATCACCGACTTGGTGATCTGGATCGAGCGGAAGAAATTGGCATGACGACGTGTCCAGTCGTCAACGTAGTAGCCCCCGCCCAGTGCCAGCGCCAGATCGTGGACGACCGCGGGGGCCGCGAACAGGTCGCGCAGGCTGAGCCGCAATCCCGAAACGGCATCGCCGAAACGATACAGCCGAGCGGCGTCGTCCAGGTGCACGTACGCGAGATTGCGGTCGTACTCGTACATGCCCGCGGAGAAGATACCGACCACTTCGAACCGCCGCATGCGGGGCACGACACCGGCGGGCGTCACTGATCCCTGGGCGATCACCAGCACGACGCGATCGCCGACTGCCACATCCAGCGCGGTGGCCAGTTCGTTCCCGAGGACGACGCCGAACTTTCCTGCAACAAGGTTCGCAAAGGACCCGGCCGTCGTGCGCTCGGCAATCGCCGATACCTTCCCTTCTTCCTCGGGCAGCACGCCGCGAACCAGTGCCCCGCTCGTCCGCTGCCCCGCGACCAGCATCGCCTGTTCTTCGATGTACGGAGCCGCAGCCACCACATCCGGGCCGGCCAGTGCCTGCTCCCGCACATCGCGCCATTCCGCAAGGCCCGCGCCAAAGCCGCTGATCGTGGCGTGCGACGTCATACTGAGGATGCGGCCACGCAGCTCGGTCTCGAAGCCATTCATCACCGACAGCACGACGATGAGCACCGCCACGCCGATGGCCACTCCGGCCATCGAGATGACGGAAATGAAGGAGACGAAGCCGTTGCCCTTAGCGGACCTCAGGTACCGGCGGCCGATCAACAGCTCGTAGAGGCTACTCATACCGCAGCGCCTCGGCCGGTTCGGTGCGGGAGCCGCGGATCGAGGGATAGATCGTGGAGAGGATCGACAGCACCAGGGCCACGCAGCCGATCGCAGCGACCTGCGCGGCATGCACTTCCGAGGGAATCTCGGTGATGTAGTACACCTCCGGATCCATCACCCGCACGCCGAAGAGGCTTTCGAGCGCCGGCACGATCGTCTCCACGTTCAGGGCGAGCATGAGTCCGAGCACGACGCCCAGCATCGTCCCCACCCAGCCGATCACGACGCCCTGCGTCATGAACACGGCAACGACGCTGCGAGGCGAGAGGCCCAGCGTGCGCAGGATGGCAATGTCGGTGCGCTTTTCATTCACGACCATCACGAGTGCCGCCACGATGTTGAATGCCGCCACGGCGACGATGAGCATGAGGATCAGGGTCATCATCGTTTTCTCGATGCGCACCGCGCGGAAATAACTGGCGTTCTCCTTCGACCAGTCGCTCACCGTGAAACCGCCGCCCAGCGCGGTTGCAACGAGGGGTGCCGCCGTGGGGGCCGCAAAGATATCGGCAAACTTGAGCCGCAAGCCCGTGGGCGAGCCATCGGTACCGGCCAGTTCCGCGGCGTCTCCCAGCGCGACGAGGGCCAGGACGTTGTCGCTTTCCTGCAATCCGGCCTCGAAAATGCCGCTTACCGTGAAACTCTGGATGCGTGGCCGGATGTCGAACGACCCGCCCGATGCTGCAATCACCTGCGGGATCAGCACCGTCAGCTCGTCGCCGACCTGGACACCCAGGCCGTATGCGAGCCCGATCCCGAGCACGATGCGGCGCTCGCCTGGAACGAGATCCTCCAGGGAACCTGCACGCAGGAATGGACTGAGGTCGGCGACCTGACCCTCGACGTCAGGGAGGATGCCGCGGATGAGCGCGCCACTGAGATCGAGCCCGCGCCCCACCATCGCCTGCATCTCGACATACGGGGCCACGCCAATGACGCCGGGCTGGTTCCGCGCCTCTTCTGCCAGCCGCGGCCACTCGGCCATGACGCCGGGGCCCGCACTCAAGGTGGCATGGGACGCCATGTTGAGCAGCCGGCTGCGGAGTTCCGACTCGAAGCCGTTCATGACCGACAGGACCGTGATCAGCGCGGCCACGCCGACGCAGATGCCAAGCATCGAGACCCAGCTGATGAAGGAGACGAAGAATCCCTGGGTACGCCGGAGGACGTAGCGGAGACCGATGAACAGCGACAGGGGATGGAACATTCAGTGAAATGAAGCACGGTTTTCTGCCGGGCCCCGATGCTACATGTCCGCGGTGCTATATTCCCGATTGAGTTCGAGGAGGAACCCCATGCGCTTGCCTTCCGTTGTTGCCACCGCCGGCCTGGCGCTTGTCGCCACCTTGAGCCATGCCCAGTCCCCGGGGTCCGCGCCTGAGGCGGCCAATCATCCTGCCCGAGGCATGACGATGGCCCGCGTCGAGTCCGCCTTCGGCGCCCCCAGCAACCGCGCTGCCGCGGTCGGACAGCCCCCGATCACACGCTGGGAATACCCGGGGTTCGTCGTGTACTTCGAACACAGCCACGTGATTCACACGGTTACCGTCAGATAGGAAACGGCTGGCCCCTGACTTGAGTCGGCCCCTTCCTTGAGTCGGGAAGTGAGGAAGCAAGCAAGCCCCTCCGGCTTCTCCGGCTTCCCCGGCTTCCCCCTCCCTTCCCCTCCTTCCGCCCTTCCCTGTTAACCTTCCGTCCCCTGCGGAGACGCCCACGGCGCCATTCCGAGTGAATGCATTGCGCCGCCTTTTCAGATAATCCGCAAGATATTGATTCTGTGAAAGATAATACCCTTCTCCCCAGCCCTTCCGCACCGCGCGTGCAGTGGGGTCAGCTCTATGGCTCGGCCCCTGCCCTGCGCTTAAGCCAGGCCGCGCTCGATCTGGCGGAACCGCTGGTGGTCGTCACCGCCAACGCCCGGGCGGCGAGCCAGCTCGCCGACGAACTGCGCTTCTTTGCTTCGGACTCGCTGCCGATCGCCGTGTTTCCGGACTGGGAGACCCTGCCCTACGACCTGTTCTCGCCGCACCCGGACATCGTCTCGCGGCGCCTGCAGCTGCTCGCGGAACTGCCTGGATGGCGGCAGGGCCTGCTCGTCGTCGATCTCGAAACGCTCCTGCAACGCATTGCCCCGGCTGCCTATATCCAGGGCCACGCCTTCGATATCCGCGTCGGCGCGAAGCTCAATCTGGAGAACCTGCGGACACGCTTGGCCAGTGCAGGTTACGCCAGCACTTCGCAGGTGATGGCGCCGGGCGAATTTGCCGTCCGCGGCTCGCTGCTCGACCTGTATGCGATGGGAAGCGCAAGCCCGTTTCGCATCGACCTGTTCGACGACGAGGTCGAGAGCATCCGGCTGTTCAATCCGGAAACGCAGCGCTCCGGTGACAAGGTAGAGACCATCAAGCTGCTGCCTGCACGCGAGTTCCCGTTGACGCCCGAAGGCATCCAGGGCTTCCGCCGCCGTTACCGGACGCGTTTCGAAGGCGACCTCACGCAGATGGCCATCTATCGCGACGTCAGCGAAGGCGCCGCCTCCGCCGGCATCGAGTACTACCTGCCCCTCTTCTTCGAACGCACGGCGTCGCTGCTCGATTTCCTGCCGGCCGGCGCCGTCATGGCGACGGACACGGACCTCAGCGCCGTACTCGCGCATTCGTGGGCTGAAATCGAGGCGCGCTACGACCAGCGCGGCCATGACACGCAACGGCCCGTGCTCAGGCCGGAGGAACTCTTCCTGCCTCCCGCGGAGCTCGAAGGGCGTCTCGCTGGTTTCCGGCGCATCGAGATCTCGAAGCTGGAACTCGACCCCCTGAACCGCTCGTTGCCCCACCGGAATTTCCGAACGCAGCGACCGCCGGCCCTGAAGATCGATCCGCGAGCCGAGGAACCGGCGCGGGAACTGCTGGCATTCCTGGACCGCTTTGCAGGCCGCGTGCTGCTGGCGGCGGAATCGGCGGGCCGGCGCGAGATGCTGTTCGACCTGCTCCGCAAACGCCGCGTCGCTGTCGAGGCCGTCGATTCCTGGCAGGCATTTCTCGACGGCACTGCCAAAGTGGCGGTCACGGTCTCGCCGATCGCAAGCGGGCTCGTGCTCGATTCGCCCGCGCTCGCACTGGTGGCGGAAGAACAGCTGTTCGGCGAACGGGCACGGCAGGAACGGCGGCGGCGGCGTGCCGATCGCGATCCGGAAAAAATCGTCCGCGAACTCTCCGACCTGCATCCCGGCTCGCCGGTCGTGCACGAGGAATACGGTGTCGGCCGCTATCTCGGGCTCAAGACGATGGAAGTCGGCGGCATGCCGGGCGAGTTCCTGGTGCTCGAGTACGCCGACAACGACAAGCTGTATGTGCCCGTGCAATCGCTCGCGCTGGTCAGCCGTTACACCGGCGCGCCTGCGGAAACAGCGCCCTTGCACAAGCTGGGCAGCGACGCGTGGGGCAAAGCCCGCAAGAAAGCCGCACAGCGCATTCACGATACGGCCGCCGAGCTGCTGGACCTGTATTCCCGCCGCGCCGCGCGCCATGGACAGAAAATCATTGCAGGCGCAGCCGAGCTGCGCGCCTTTGAAGCGGCGTTCCAGTTCGAGGAAACCCCGGACCAGACCCAGGCCATTGCCAGTGTGGTCGCGGATCTCGCGAGCGAGAAGGCCATGGATCGCGTCGTGTGCGGCGACGTGGGCTTCGGCAAGACCGAAGTCGCCTTGCGCGCTGCGTTCGTCACCGTGCAGGCGGGCAAGCAGGTGGCGGTGCTGGTGCCGACGACGCTGCTCGCGCAACAGCACTACCAGACGTTTGCCGACCGCTTCGCGGACTGGCCGGTGCGGGTTGAAACCCTGTCGAGGTTCCGGACCAGCGCGCAGATGCAGGGAGTCCTGCAGGGGCTGACGGATGGCAAGGTCGACATCGTCGTAGGCACGCATCGCCTGCTGCAGTCGGGCCTTGAGTTCAGGAACCTGGGGTTGCTCATCATCGACGAAGAGCATCGCTTTGGGGTAAAGGACAAGGAAAAGCTCAAAGCGCTCAGGGCCGACGTAGATGTTCTGACCCTCACCGCCACTCCCATTCCACGTACGCTGAACATGGCGATGGGCGGTCTCCGCGATCTCTCGCTGATCACGACCCCCCCGCCCTCGCGGCTGGCCATCAAGACGTTCGTATCCCGCTGGGAGCCGCAGCTGATACGCGAAGCCGCGTTGCGAGAGATCCGCCGCGGTGGCCAGATCTACTACGTCCACAACAGCGTCGAGACCATCGAGAAGACCGCGCAGGCGCTCACCGAACTCATCCCCGAGGCGCGCATCGCCATCGGCCACGGACAGATGCGGGAACGCGAGCTCGAGCAGATCATGCTCGACTTCTACCACCAGCGCTGCAACCTCCTGCTGTGCACGACCATCGTCGAGAGCGGCATCGACGTGCCTGCAGCCAACACCATCATCATCGATCGCGCCGACAAGCTGGGACTGGCGCAGCTGCACCAGCTGCGGGGACGCGTGGGCCGGTCGCACCACCAGGCCTATGCGTACCTGCTGACTCCGGAACGCGCGGCGATGACGGCGGACGCGGTGAAACGGCTCGAGGCGATCGAGTCGCTCGAGGACCTGGGTGCGGGCTTCACGCTGGCGACGCACGATCTCGAGATCCGCGGTGCGGGTGAGCTCCTGGGCGACGAACAGAGCGGCCAGATCCAGGAGATCGGGTTCGCGCTCTACCTCGAGATGCTGGAGCGGGCTGTGGCGGCGCTCAAGGCCGGCGAGACCCCGAACCTCGACGAGCCGTTGCATCGCGGACCCGAGGTCGACCTGCACGTCCCCGCGCTCCTCCCGGAAACCTACATGCCCAACGTGCACCTGAGGCTCGTGCTCTACAAGCGCATCGCCGGCGCGCCGGATGCCGTCCAGCTCAGGGAGCTGCAGGTGGAAATGATCGACCGGTTCGGCCTGCTGCCCGAACCCGCGAAGAACCTGTTCCGGATCGCCGAACTCAAGCTGCGTGCCGCTGCGTTAGGCATTCACAAGCTGGATATCGGGCCCGGCGGCGGGTCGCTGACGTTCGGCCCCAAACCCGAAGCAGACCCCGGGGTGGTCATCCGTTACGTCCAGCTGCACTCGAAAACCCACCGGTTCGACGGGCCCCGGAAAATCCGTTTCCAGCAGAAACTCGAACTGGAAGAGCCCCGTTTCGAAGCCGCGGACCGGTTGCTGACTGCCCTCGGTCAGGCCCCCAAGAGCAAGCAGGCAGCCGGGCGCTGAGACCCACCGCCGCAGTCTTACTCAAGGCCGCAGCAGAGGCGTATATTCGCGGGCGGGCCCGCCGCCGCTCGCTCATTTTCATCGGGAGATCCTCATGGCAACGCTGGACATCAATGGCAAGAGCGTCGAGGTCGACGTGGAGCCGGACACCCCCCTGCTGTGGACCCTCCGCGATCACCTGTCGATGACAGGGACGAAGTACGGCTGCGGCATGGCTCTGTGCGGCGCCTGCACCGTGCATGTCGACGGCCAGCCCACCCGCAGCTGCATCACCCCGGTGGCCGCAGTCGAAGGCAAGAAGATCACCACGATCGAGACCATCGGCACAACCCCGGTCGGCAATGCAGTCCAGGAAGCCTGGATCGTCGAGAACGTCGCCCAGTGCGGCTACTGCCAGTCCGGCCAGATCATGAGCGCCACTGCCCTGCTGACGCAGAACAAGTCGCCCTCCGACGCCGACATCGACGCCGCCATGGCTGGCAACATCTGCCGCTGTGCCACCTATCCCCGGATCCGCGCCGCGATCAAGCGCGCTGCCGGTTCGCTGGCCTGAAGGGACCTGCAATGAACAACCAACACATCGTGAATGCCAGCCGGCGCGACTTCCTGAAAGTCGGCGCGGCCCTGACCCTGGCCATCTACCTGCCCGGCTGCTCGCCGGACGAGTCGGTCACGGACGCGGCGAATACCTCGCCCTTCGCCCCGAATGCCTTCGTGCGCATTGGTGCGGATGGCAAGGTCGTCGTGATCTCCAAGCACCTCGAGATGGGCCAGGGAACCTACACCGGTCTTGCGACCCTGGTCGCCGATGAACTGGATGCAGACTGGTCGCAGGTGAGCGTCGAAGGCTCACCCGCCGACAACAAGACCTATGCGAACCTCGCTTTCGGCATGCAGGGCACCGGCGGCAGCACCGCCATTGCCAACTCGTTCGAGCAGTACCGCCAGGCGGGCGCCGCTGCCCGCGCGATGCTGGTCTCGGCCGCCGCGGCCCGGTGGGAAGTCGGTGCGGACCAGATCACCGTGTCGGGCGGCAGGATCAGCCACGCCGGGTCCGACCGGTCTGCAACGTTCGGCGAACTGGTGGCTGACGCAGCCAAGTTGCCCGTGCCGACAGACATCCCGCTGAAGGACCCCGCGGACTTCGTGTTCATCGGCAAGGATGTGGCCCGTGTCGACGCCCGCGCCAAGTCGACGGGGACGGCCACGTACACGCAGGACATCCAGCTGCCCGACATGCTGACGGCGGTCGTCGCCCATCCGCCCCGCTTCGGCTCGAAGGTGAAAAGCTTCGATGCAACCGCCGCCAAGGCCGTGAAGGGCGTGGTGAACGTCGTCCAGTTCGAGACGCCGGTGACGACGGGCGTTGCCGTGCTCGCGACCGACTTCTGGTCGGCGAAAAAAGGCCGGGATGCGCTGACGGTCGAGTGGGACGAGACCAATGCGTTCAGGCAGGGGTCGGCTGAAATCGCGGCGGACTACCGCAAGCTGGCCGCGACCGCGGGTGCCGTGGCGCGCAACGAAGGCGATGTCGATGCTGCCTTCAAGAAGGCAACGCGCGTCATCGAAGCGACGTATGAAGTGCCGTTCCTGGCCCACGCCTCGATGGAACCCCTCAACTGCGTCGTGCAGCTGGGTGAAAACACCTGCGAGATGTGGAACGGCGAACAGTTCCAGGGACTCGACCAGGGCGCCGTGGCAGGCGTACTCGGGATTCCGCCCGAGAACGTCCGGCTCAACATGCTGTATGCCGGAGGGAGCTTTGGCCGTCGCGCCAATCCGCTGTCGGACTACGTGATGGAAGCGGCTGCCATCGCGAAGGCTGCCGACACGCGCCAGCCCGTGAAGATGGTCTGGACGCGCGAGGATGACACGCAGGGCGGATTCTACCGGCCGCTGTACGTTCATGCGCTGAAGGCCGGCCTCGATGCCCAGGGGAACATCATTGCCTGGCAGCAGCGCATCGTCGGCCAGTCGATCATGGGTGGCGGCCCGATGGCAGCGATGGTCCAGAACGGCATCGATCCGACTTCGGTCGAGGGGGCCTCGAACCTTCCCTATGCGATTCCCAACCTGCGCGTGGAACTGCATACGACCCAGATCGGCGTGCCGATCCAGTGGTGGCGGTCGGTAGGCTCGTCGCATACGGGCTTTGTCACCGAGTGCTTCCTCGATGAGCTCGCCCATGCCACGAAAAAGGATCCGTATGAGCTGCGCAAGAGTCTCCTGAGCCAGCATCCACGGCATCTCGCTGCGCTCGAACTCGCCGCGACGAATGGTGGCTGGGGCCAGGCGTTGCCTGCAGGCAAGGCCCGCGGCATCGCCGTGCACGAATCGTTCGGCACGGTAGTGGCGCAGGTCTCGGAAGTAACGAAGACAGGCCAGAGCTACAAGCTCGACAAGGTGACCTGTGCCGTGGAATGCGGCGTGGCCGTAAATCCGAACATCATCGCGATGCAGATGGAATCGGGTATCGGCTATGGACTCTCGGCCGCGCTAAACGGGGCGATCACGCTGAAGGACGGTATCGTCGAACAGACAAACTTCCACCAGTACCCGGTGCTGCGGATCAACCAGATGCCAGCGATCGACGTGCACATCGTGCCCTCGACGAACAAGCCGTCGGGCGTGGGTGAACCGGGTACGCCGGTCATTGCCCCTGCCCTGGTCAACGCGCTGAGGGTGCTGACCGGCAAGCCCGTGCATGCGCTGCCGCTTTCGACCCAGGGAATCGAGATGGCATGACGACGAGGACTGGTTTCCTGCGCGCTGTCACTGCGATCCTGGGTCTTGCGCTCGCGCAGGCGAGCGCCCAGGAAGCCGCCCCGATCGTGTACGACGTGGAGCTCGTCGTGTTCCGGAATCTGGACGGGAACGCCACGCCGGAAGACTGGGCGCTCGAGGCACGCGAGGGCGAGAAGGAGGTGCCGCTGACCGTCCAGGATGCGGAGGAAGCCCCGGTGATCGCCGTGCCCCTCGGAACCGGGATGTCCAGCAGCGGCCGGCAAGCCTTGTCCCGGGACCGCTACCGCCTGACGAACATTGCTGCGTCGTTGCAACGCAGCCGGGGCTACCGCACCGTCGCCCACTTCGGCTGGAGCCAGGTGGGTTCGCCGCTCAACGCCGCCGTCGCCGAGCCGATCGACAGCCTCGTGCCTCCCGGCACGGTGAGCGGCTCAGCCGCACTGGCCCGCGGGCGGTATCTTCATCTCACGCTGGATCTTGATTTTGAGCCCGAACCCGGCGGCCAGCGCTATGTCCTGCGCCAGACCCGCCGGATGCGCAGCACCGAGCGGCACTACTTCGATCACCCGCATTTCGGCGTCATTGCCCTGGTGACGCCGCAGACACCAGCGGCGACCCGCTAGGCAAGTGCACGCGGCATGAATTTGGGGACAGTCCCCGATTCCAGGGCCAGGGAAGCTCTGATTTACCTACATGTGCCAGGCGAACAGCGATGCAACTGATTGAAAGACCATGGTTGAAAATGCGTCGACAGTTTCAGATGGCAGTATTTCAGAGGTTCCCTAGGCGCTGACGGCGCGATTGCGGCCTTCGTCGCGGGCCTTGCGCAAGGCTTCCTGGGCGGCGGCGATGAGTTTCTCGCTGTCGACTTCGAGCGAGGGTGTGAGCGTAACGATACCGGCGCTCATCGTCACGAAGCGGGATACCGAAGAACGCGGATGATGGATCGCGAGATCGCGGATGCGGGCGAGCACGGTCTCTGCGTGCTTCGCGGCATGGTCGGCATCCATGCCCGTACACAGCGCGGCAACGCGGGTGTCATCGAAGCGCGCACACAGATCGCTGGCCCGGCGGAAGCAGGCGCCGATGGTGCGGCCGATGCGGCGCAGCGACTGGTCGGCGCCCGGTCGGCCGAACAGTTCGCGATAGGGTTCGAAGAAATCGGGATCGAAGAGAAACAGGGACAGCGTGCGCGACTCGCGCTGCGCAATGCCGAGATCGCGCTTCAGCAGTTCGTCGAAGTAACCCCGGCGCAGCAAGCCGGTGAGCTTGTCATCGCGCAGGTACGCCAGCATGGTCTGCGTGTTGAGGGCGGGATCGCGCGGCTCGGTACGCTGGTCAGTGCGCTGATCAGAGCGGATGTCGGGCTTGAGGCGCTCACCGACTTCGCGATGGAAGCTCGCGAAGTGCGAGATCTGCCCCGCGGCGTTGCGGACGGGCACCAGCCGGAGCTCGTTCCAGAACAGCGTGCCGTCCTTGCGGTAGTTGCGCAAGGTTGCGTGGGCGGCCACGCCTTCCTTCAGGGCCAGCCGGATGCGGGACAGGCCTTCCTGGTCGCGATCATCGCCATGGAGGAACCGCATGTTCCGCCCGACGATTTCTGCCGCGCGGTAGCCGGTCAGCTGTTCGAAGGCGCGGTTCGCATAAACGACGGGCGTATCGCCGGCGCGCACATCGCACAGGGCGACGCCATCCGGACAAGCGTCCAGCAGCTGGTTGAACAGCGGCGATTCCGGCGACAGGGTCGCGCCGGCAACTACCGGGGGGGCATCCGTGGGCGTCGCAACGTCGGCCATTGTTCTATCGGGAAACCCTTAAGCATCCAGCTTGAGTTCGGGGGGCGCCTTGCATTGCTCCACTGCCCGGACGCAGTCCTGCCAGTGATCCGACCTGACCAGCTCTCCCCGGGTTGGCGAGGCCAGGCCATGGAGTCGGACGAGGCGGATCTGTCCCAGAGGATCACCCCAATCGCGCAGCGCCTCGACGACTTCGATCACACCCTGCCGATTATTGCAGATCGGCAGCACGTCGCACCCGGCCCCAAGGGCTGCTCGCGCCCGCTCGGCCATCGATCCCCCGACGCTCGCGCCCTGCATGGTGAGGTCATCGGTGAAGATCGCCCCCGTGAACCCCAGGTGTTCCCGGAGTTCCACCTGCAGCCAGCGCGGGGAAAAGCCGGCGGCCCGGGCGTCGACCGCCGAGTACACGACATGCGAGGCCATGACGGCGCCCAGGCCATTGTCGATCAGCCGGCGATACGGGTAGATGTCATCGGCCAGGTCGGCGTACTCCCGCCGGTCTATCGGCAGTGCAACATGGGAATCGGCGACCACCGCCCCGTGCCCGGGAAAATGCTTGGCACACGCCGCCATGCCGGCTTCCCGCATGCCTCCCATGAAGGCCACAGCCAGGTCGGCCACGGCCTCCGGATTGCGATGGAACGACCGGTCGCCGATCACTTCACTGACCCCGTAGTCGAGGTCGAGCACCGGGGCGTAGCTCATGTCGATGCCGACCGACCTGAGCTCGGCCGCCATCAACCAGCCACTCTGCCGCGCCAGCTTGAGGCCGTTCGTCCGGTCCATGTCGTACTGGTGGCCGATGAGCCGCATGGGCGGCAGCACCGTGAAGTCGCGGCGGAAGCGCTGCACCCGCCCCCCCTCGTGATCCACCGTGACCAGCAGCTGCGTGGAGCGGATCGCATGGATGTCCGCCACGAGCGATTCAAGCTCGGGAAGCGTGGAGAAATTCCGGGTGAACAGGATGACGCCGCCGACCAGCGGCGACCTGAGCAGCTCCCGATCCTCCGGCAGGAGGCGGGTGCCTGCAATGTCGATCATCAAGGGACCGAGCGTCATGTGTTCCCGATGCTTGTCAGGCGCGATCGAAGACCGCAATGGATTCGACGTGTGCGGTATGCGCGAACATGTCCATCACCCCCGCCGCTTTCAGCGTAAACCCGTGATCGCGGACCAGCGCGCCTGCATCCCTTGCCAGGCTCGCCGGGTGGCACGAAATATACACGACGCGCTGCGCCCCGCTCGCGGCGATCATGGGCAGCATCTCGATGGCTCCGGCACGCGGAGGATCGAGCAGCACTTTCTGGTACCGCCCCGCCACCCAGGGCAGGCCATCGGTCCTTTCGGACAGGTTCGCGGCAAAGAACGTCGCATTGGTGATGCCGTTCCGGCGCGCGTTCGCACGAGCCCGCTCGATCAGCCCGGTTTCACCGTCTACCCCGATGACTTCGGCCGCCTTGCGGGCCAGGGGCAACGAGAAATTGCCGAGACCACAGAACAGGTCAAGGACCCGGTCAGCCGGTTCGGGCTGCAGCAACTCCACGGCCAGATCGACCATGCGGCGATTGAGATCGCCATTCACCTGGATGAAGTCGGCGGGCAGGAACTCGATGTCGACAGCGAAATTCGGCAGGCGATAAAGCAACGGTCGGGCAGGCGGATCGAGCGGGGCAATGGTCGTGTAGTCACCGGGCTGAAGATGGATCTGCAACCCATGGGCGGCGGCGAAAGCCCGCACCCGGACCCGGTCCTCCTCATCCAGCGTGCCCAGCGTGCGGATCACCAGCGCTGTCGCATTGTCGGCAACCGCTGCCTCCACCTGCGGAATCCGGTCCCGAAGGCTTAACGTCCCGATGAGCTGCGCCAGCGGTTCGAGCAGTTGATCGAGTGGCGGCTGCAGTACCGCACAAGATTGCAGTTCCGCAAGCAAAGCGGTCCCCCGCTCGCGGAAACCCACCAGCGCCTTGCCTTTCTTTCCGACCCACTTTGCTCCCAGGCGGGCACGGCGACGATAGCACCAGACCGCTCCCTGCAACGGTGGTAATTGCTTGAGGGGCATCACCTTGCCGATGCGCTCGAAGGCTTCCATCAACTGGCGCTGTTTGAACGCCAGCTGCTGCGGAGGCGCCAGGTGCTGCAGGGCGCACCCGCCACACAGGCCGAAATGCGGACATTCCGGCTGCACCCGGTCGACAGACGGCTCGACCACCTGCTCCAGGCGGGCTTCATCGAACGTGCTGCGGATGTTCTTGCGCACGAAGCGGACCGTTTCGCCAGGCAGGGCGTCATCGATGAACACCGTCTTCCCGTCGACGCGGGCGACGCCCCGGCCATCGTGGGCCAGGTCGAGAATGACCGCGCTTTCGGGAGCCCGGTTGATCGAGGCCCGCCGGGCGGCGGCGGAGCGCCGGGTCAACGCGCCGACTCCGGCCACGCCGCGAGGAATTCGTGGAAATGGCTCTTCGACTGCGCGGACAACGTTTCGCGGACGCGGCCACATTCGGCTGCGTACTGCTCGGGCGTCATGCGGCCCCGCATCAGCTCGAAGCGCAGGAAGATGAGGTAGGTATTGACGACGTCGGTCTCGCAGTAATTGCGGATGCCCTCGATCTGCCCGTCCAGGTAGGCATCC
The DNA here is from genome assembly GCA_031398625.1 of Pseudomonadota bacterium. Classification (GTDB taxonomy): domain Bacteria; phylum Pseudomonadota; class Gammaproteobacteria; order Steroidobacterales; family Steroidobacteraceae; genus CAIUGU01. The sequence continues at coordinate 1,873 of JANNNQ010000205.1, read as the reverse complement.
CACACCTTGTCGCCGCTCATCCCCAACTTGCCCGGCAGGCCGAGCAGCATCGCGACATCCTCCAGGCTGGCGCGGGCCCGGCCCTGGAAGCCGGAGAGCACATCCATCACGTCGGTATGGCGCCAGTGATACCGGCTCAGATAGTTGTTCCAGCGGAAGGACTGGTCCTCGTCGCCGGTCTCCCAGTACCGCGGCGCCTGGATGCCGTGCTTGAGCGCGCGATAGTGCAGCACCGGCAGGTCGAAGCCGCTGCCATTCCACGACACGAGATCGGGCGAGTACTTCTCGATGCCGTCAAAGAAGCGCTGGATGATCTCGGCCTCGGGCGCAGCCGGATCGCCGAGGCTCCAGACCTTGAACGAATCCCGCGACCGCCAGGCGATCGAGATCGCCGCGACGCGATGCTGCTCCAGCGACAGGAACTCGTGGCCCGACTCTTCCCGCCGCTTGGTCTGCATCACGTACCCGACCTGCTTGTCGGTCAGGCCTTCAAGGTCATACAGCCGCCGGCCGAGCTCGACGTCGGGAATGGTTTCGATATCGAAGACGAATACGTTCATGGTTTCTTCATCAGCACGGCCACGGCCACGATCAGCCCGGCTTCATCCGTCAATGTGATATGGCCTTCGCCGATTCCCAGCTTTTCGCACATGCCAAGGCCCCGATCAGACCAGATGATGTCCGGACGGCCCCATTCATTCGGCACGAAACCGGAATCGCGGATCCACATGCCATGCGCGAACCCCGTGCCCATCGCCTTCACGATGGCTTCCTTGGCCGCGAACCGCATCGCGAGGAACCGCACGGGCCGCTTCGTCTTGCGGAACAGCGCCTCTTCACGCGGCAACAACAGCCGCCGCACCAGGTGCTCCCCATGCCGCCCGAACGCCGCTTCCATCCGCGACATCTGGACTACATCGGTTCCGATTCCAAAGATCATGCGAGCCCCTTCAGGGAAGCTTTTTCTCGAAACCGCCGCGAGTACATCCATGTAGGCTTCGGGTTCGGCTTCCTGCCTCACACGATTTCGAGAAAAACTTCCCTGAAGGGGCCGGAAGTGAAGCCCTTGGCCGGCGGCCACTCCTGCTCTTGCTTGCGAGTCTGAGGCGGGGAACTGTTTTCAGGACCGTGTGAGACAGGATGTCGAACCCGGAGCCCCCAAGGACGGGTTCACGGCGTTTCTGAAAACGGTTCCCCGCCTCGGACTCGCTTCTCATCTGCTTTGAACCATCAGTCGCTTCATCTCGCCGACAGCGGCAGCGAGACCCGTGAACACAGCGCGCGCAATGATGGCGTGGCCGATGTTGAGCTCGACAATTTCGGGGATCGCGGCAACGGGCTGGACGTTGTGGTAATGGAGACCGTGCCCGGCATGAACCGTGAGGCCCAGTGACGCGGCGTGGCGGGAAGCCTGGATGAGGCGATTGAGTTCGAGCGCCTGCGCGCCGCCCTGCACTTCGGCGTAGGCGCCGGTATGCAGTTCAACGACCGGGACCCCGAGCTTTGCCGCGGTATCGAGCTGCCGGAAATCGGGATCGATGAACAACGAGACGCGGATGCCAGCGTCGTGCAGCCGTGAACAGTAGTCCTGCAGGGCGGCGGCTTGCCCGGCGACGTCGAGACCGCCTTCCGTCGTGACTTCGGCGCGTTTCTCCGGCACGAGGCAGACATCGGCTGGCCGCAGCGTCGTGGCCAGTTTCAGCATTTCATCGGTTGCGGCCATTTCGAGGTTCATGCGCGTCTGCAGGGCTTCCCTGAACAGCCGGACGTCGCGATCCTGGATATGACGCCGGTCCTCACGCAGATGAATGGTTATCCCTTCAGCCCCGGCCATTTCGCCTATGGCGGCAGCCGTCACCGGATCAGGCTCCAC
>JANNNQ010000201.1:0-2594 GCA_031398625.1 Pseudomonadota bacterium | reverse complement strand
CGGCGGTCGCCGCATATTCCCCGGTCGTCCAGACATCGGCCGCATAGGCATAGACGCGGTTGGTGTCGTGCCAAGACCCGTCGCCAAGGCGGGGCGAGCCGGTACTCTCGATCCCGCCGGACACGCCGCCATCGGCGTTCTGCAGGTTGCGGAAGACGCTGGCGCCATAGATCGCCTCGTCCAGGATATCGGGAATGTCGTTGCCGTTTTCGGGAATGTCGAGGATGACTGTCTCGTAGTAGTCGGGTGCGTTCTCGAAGTTTTCGATCATCTTGCGCGCCGCCTCGAGGTGCTGCGTCCGGCGGTCCCAGTCGCCCGCGTCGTGCCATCCGCCTTGTGCATTCTCGACCACGACGCCGGTGTCATACTCCGGGTCGAGGCCCACGGTGTGCGACAGACTGCCTTTGTAGCCCTCGGTCGTGTCGGTGATCTTGAGCAGGGATTGCGTGACCACCAGCCCTTCGTCGGGATCGAGCGAGGAGGGACGTTCCCAATCGGTATAGGGCTCTTCCAGCGCGATGCCGCTGCGCTGGTGGTAGAATCCGCTCATGGCGAGTTCGAAGGTGTCGCCCCAATGCGTCTCGGCCACCTCGAAGGAATTAGACCGACCGACGCCGTCCACCTCGACGTGATAGGTTCCGGCGGCCGTCAGCGACGAAAAGTCGATGCTGAACGTGTCGGTCTGCTGGAAATTGAGCCAGTAGTTCTGCGGGTCGTCCTTGGACGTCGTCAGCTCGATTTCGCCGGACAGGACAACCTCTCCGGTCGCCTCGTCGATGACGCGCCAGTCGGTGCCGGGGGCGTATTCCTGCGCCACGCCCGCGCCGCCGTCCGGAGAGGTGGTGTCCACGTCCCAGCCGTTCCAGCTGGACAGGTAGGCCACCTTGTAGGTGTCGTCTGGGTCAAAGCCCTTGAGGTTGACGTGGATCGCCTCGGACACCACGGTTTCGGGGTCATACACCGCTGTCTGGGTGGTGAAGTCGGCGTCGTCGAACGAGATGCTGATGCTTTCGCCTTCGGGAATCGGCGAGGAAAGCCGCAGATAGACGTTCTCGACGGTCTTGTAGGCATAGTCGTTGTAGGCGCCGACCTGCGCAGAATCAAGGACATGCGTCTTGCGCGACACCGCCTCGACCGTCACCGTCTGGCCGCCGACCTGCACCTGCCAGCTTGACACGGTATCCGCCGGGGCCTGCGCCACGCCGTCGATCACCTGGGTGTCGAAGAGATCCGCGATGGACGACGCGTTGTAGGTGTCGAAGCCGAAGAAGTACTTGTTGTCACCCCAGGACTTTCCGATGTCGCGGCCGTTCGCATCGACCACGAAGCCGCCGTCCAGAATGACGGCACCTTCGGGGAATTCGGTGGTCTGGGCAGCGTCGATGATCTCGCCGAGTTCAAGCCGGATCTGGATGGTCTGTGCGTCCACGAAGGACACTTCATAAGTCGTGTAGGCCAATTCCAGTCTCCACCTTGCGACCCCGGACGGAGCAGTCACCTACGCAAGAACGTCATCTCGCGCCAAGGTTTAGTTTAGGAATTGGGACGCAGAACCGCCATCAGAACCTTTGGAACGATCTTGCGGGGAATTGTTCAAAGGAACGCACCGCCACGAAAGAATCATGCGGGGGTTTTTTCAATGCGGCGAGGGATGGAAAACAATGTGACCGTCTTGGGGCAATTGCCCTTCAGGCGGCGCGGACGGTCCGCTGTTCGATTCGCTTCTCGTGCTGGCCTTGCAGCAGGCGGTGCACATAGATGCCGGGCAGGTGGATCATGTCGGGGTCGAGCGCGCCCAGGGGCACGATCTCTTCGACCTCGGCCACGCAGACCTTGCCGCAGGTCGCGGCAGGCGGGTTGAAGTTGCGGGCGGTCTTGCGGAAGACCAGATTGCCCGACGGGTCCGCCTTCCACGCCTTGACGATGGACAGGTCCGCGACGATCCCGGTTTCGAGGATGTAGGTCTCGCCGTTGAAGTCCTTGTGGTCCTTGCCATCGGCGATCACGGTGCCCACGCCGGTGCGCGTGTAGAAGCCCGCGATCCCTGCGCCGCCCGCGCGCATCCGCTCGGCCAGGGTGCCTTGCGGGTTGAACTCCAGTTCCAGTTCGCCCGACAGGTACTGGCGCATGAACTCGGCATTCTCACCGACGTAGGACGAGATCATCTTCTTGATCTGGCGCGTCTCGAGCAGCAGGCCGAGACCGAAGCCGTCAACGCCGGCGTTGTTGGATATCGCTGTGAGGTTCTTGGCGCCGCTGTCGCGCAGCGCCTGGATCAGCGCTTCGGGGATGCCGCACAGGCCGAAGCCGCCGACGGCCAATACCTGCCCGTCCTTGATCACCCCGTCGAGCGCCGCCTTGGCACTTGGAAACACCTTGTCCACCTGGAACCCCTCGCTCTTCCTGCCGGCATGCCGCCGCACGTCATGGGCTTTTGTACAAACTGAAGTCGGTCGGTGTCCAAATCAATCTGAGGGGATCGCCGGCGTCCAAATCTGATTAAATCGCGTGCACTGCAGCAGGTGAGGCCGCTGCTGGCCGTGCTCGTCACGGGTGCGGTGCTGGGCGCGCTGTTGCTCGTCTCGGGGCTGGCC
>JANNNQ010000164.1:0-1705 GCA_031398625.1 Pseudomonadota bacterium | reverse complement strand
CCTGATCTACCAGAAGATCCACAACTTCTGCATCATGGACCTGGGGGGCTTCTACCTCGACATCCTGAAGGACCGGCTCTATACGACACCGGCAGGCAGCCTGCCGCGGCGCTCGGCGCAATCGGCCATGTTCGTGATTCTCGAGGCGATGGTCCGCTGGCTCGCGCCCGTGCTGTCGTTTACGGCCGAGGAGATCTGGAAGTTCATGCCCGGCGAGCGTGCCGAATCGGTGCTCCTCGAAACGTGGACGCAGGTTCCAGGGCCGGCACTCGTGAAGTCGCAGCAGGTGGACTGGAATCGCATCATCACGCTGCGGGCGGCCGTATCACGGGAGCTTGAAAAGCTGAGGACGCAGGGGTCCATCGGTGCACCGCTCGATGCCACAGTCGATGTGTATTGCATGCCGCCGCTGTTCGATACGCTGGCCCTGTTCGGCCAGGAATTGCGCTTCGTCTGGATCACCTCGGAGGCGCGGGTCCTGCCTGCAACCGGGCGCCCTCCGGAGGCGGTTGCAGCCATCGAAGGGGAGGGGAACGAGGCCTGGATCCTGGCCAGCCCGGCGTCCTCGGCCAAATGCGTGCGTTGCTGGCACAAGCGGGCCGATGTCGGTCATGATGCCCGGCATCCGGAACTGTGCGGCCGCTGCATCATCAATGTGGACGGGCCGGGCGAGCATCGGCAATACGCTTGAGACACACGCTCATGACCGAAGGCAGGATCTCAAAACTCTGGTTTACGCCCACGCGCGGGGCGAGCAACTGGCTCTGGCTCTCGGCTTTCGTCGTGCTGCTCGACCAGGCCACCAAGGTCCTCGTCGCATCGTCGCTGGATCTGTACGAGCGTGTCGTCCTGCTGCCCGTGCTCGAACTCACGCGCCTGCACAACGAAGGGGCTGCCTTCAGCCTGCTGGCCGATGCCTCCGGGTGGCAGCGCTGGTTCTTTATCCTGCTGGCGCTCGGCGTGAGCGTGGTGCTCATGATCTGGCTGCGCCGGATCCGGACACCGGAACAGACCGTGCTCGCCCTCGGTCTGTCACTGGTGCTCGGGGGCGCACTCGGCAACGTCATTGACCGGGTATGGCTCGGCCATGTGGTCGACTTCATCCATTTCCACTGGGGGCAGTGGTACTTCCCTGCGTTCAATGTCGCCGATTCGGCCATCACGATCGGTGCCGGCTGCCTGCTGCTCGATGCCTTCCGCGAGGGCCGCAAGCCGGATCCCGCTCCGCCCCCGAGTGCGAGGGATCGTCGCTCGGGCGATCGTCCGCTGGGCGACGAGTCGGACCGACGACCAGACCGTAGACAATAGCCATGCAGATCCTGCTCGCCAACCCAAGGGGGTTCTGTGCCGGTGTTGATCGCGCGATCGATATCGTCGAGCGGGCCATCGAGCTGTTTGGTGCGCCCATCTATGTCCGCCACGAGGTCGTGCACAACCGTTACGTGGTGGAGCGGCTGCGGCACCTGGGCGCGGTGTTCGTCGAGGAGCTGGGCGAAGTCCCGCAGAACGCCACCGTGATTTTCAGTGCGCACGGCGTCTCGAGGGCCGTGCAGTCCGAAGCGAAGGAGCGCGGACTCAAGGTATTCGATGCCACCTGTCCGCTGGTGACCAAGGTGCACATGGAAGTCACGCGGTATGCACGGGAAGCGCGCGAAGTCATCCTCATCGGGCACGAAGGGCACCCCGAAGTCGAGGGCACGATGGG
>JANNNQ010000145.1:0-12395 GCA_031398625.1 Pseudomonadota bacterium | reverse complement strand
GCAAAGTCGCCCGTTCCGATGCCCCGACTCAAATCCGCCGCCTAAACTCGCTCTTATGACCGGTTCTTCAGAGTCTCCTTAAGTGGCGCCAAGAGTGTCGGAGTGCCCAACAACACGCTGGTTTCGACTCGCAACGGCGAAGCGCCGTTGCTCGCGGCACAGCGGCGGCGTTAGGCCATCAGGGATCTGGATATGGCCGAGAACAAGACCAAAGCCACGACATCATCGGTCGCTGGGTACATTGCCCAGATCAAGGACGAGGAGAGACGCGGCGACTGCGAGCTGCTCGTGAAACTGATGACGCGAATCACGAAGCAGCCAGCCACCCTGTCGGGTGCCAGCATCGTCGGTTTTGGTAGTTATCACTACAAGTATGAAAGCGGTCGGGAAGGCGACATGTGCATCACGGGCTTCTCGTCCCGAAAGCCGAACATCAGCATCTATCTCGTGGCAGAGAGCGCTTCACAGAAGAAGCTGCTGTCCAAGCTGGGCAAGCACGAAATGGCCAAGGCCTGCCTCTACTTGCGACGAATGGCGGACATCGACATCGACGTCCTGGGAAAGCTTATCGTTGCGTCGATTGCCGATATAAGAAAGCGCCATGGCTAGTGCCGGTGTTCCCGACATGCGGATCTCCACGGATGTTTCCAAGCTCGACATCCCCCTCATCCATCGCTTCCTCGCGCAGGAATCTTACTGGGCTCGGGACATCAGTCTCGACCGCGTTCGCAAAGCAATCGAAGGTTCGCTCTGTTTCGGCGGGTATCTCGATGGCAAGCAAATCGCTTTTGCACGGGTGGTGACGGACTACGCGACCATGGGCCATCTCAAGGATGTGTTCGTGCTACCGGAATTCCGCGGCAACGGATACGGCAAAGCGATCATGGATGCCCTCATGCAGCATCCGGATCTCCGCAATCTTCAACTCAGCCTGGCGACGGACGATGCACACGGCCTGTATGCGCGACATGGATTCATCCTGCATCCGCATCCGGAGCGCGCCATGGTACGTCCTGCTTCGTACGCGGACTGAACCTGCGGCTACTCAATCGGCTCTGGCCGCGGTTCCGGTTCACCGGGACCTTCGGGGGGAGAGTGAGGCGGTGCGGGATCGAAGGGATTCGGATTTTCCATTGGGGCAGGATGTGCCTACCGTAGCAACCGCGCTATTACGGGATTGCCGACATCAACGTAGGATCGCGACTGACAGACCGCTCCAATGCCCCTCTATACGGTAACCGCTACCAAACATATCCAAGGAGTTCCCATGATCAAGAAGGCATCGGCTGTCTGGAAAGGCAGCCTCAAGGACGGTGGCGGCACCATCTCCACCGAAACGGGCGTCCTCAGGGAAGCTCCCTATGGCTTCAAGGCGCGGTTCGAGGGCGGCAAGGGCACCAATCCTGAAGAACTGATCGGCGCGGCCCATGCGGGCTGCTTCTCGATGGCGCTCTCACTCATGCTGGGCGAGGCCGGGCTGACGGCCGAAAAGATCGAGACCGAAGCCGCGATCACGCTCGAGAAGCTGGACAGCGGGTTCACCATTACCGCGAGTCACCTCACGGTGGTCGCGAAAATACCCGGGGCCACGGCAGAGCAGTTCGCCGAGATCGCCGGCAAAGCCAAGGCGGGCTGCCCGGTCTCGAAGCTGCTGAACGCAAAGATCTCGATGGATGCGAAGCTGGTGTAGCAAGAGACGCGGTCAGTTGCGCAGCCGGTAACCGGTCTTGAACATCCACCAGATGACAGCCAGGCATGCAACCAGAAACAGGACCGTCATTGCGAAGCTCAGGCCCACGCTGACGTCAGCCACTTCGTAGAAGCTCCAGCGGAACCCGCTGACGAGATAGACCACCGGGTTGAGCAGGGCGACGGTCTGCCAGGCGGGTGGCAGGACGCTGATGGAATAGAAGGTGCCCCCCAGGAACGTGAGCGGCGTGATGATGAGCAGCGGGATGATCTGCAGCTTCTCGAACCCGTCGGCCCAGATGCCGATGATGAAGCCGAAGAGGCTGAACGCGATCGACGTCAGGACCAGGAACGCCAGCATCCAGAAGGGATGAGCCACTTCGAGCGGGACGAAGAATCCCGCGGTCGCAAGAATAATGAGTCCCAGGATGATGGACTTGGTCGCCGCGGCGCCGACATAGCCGATGATGATCTCGATGAATGACAGGGGTGCCGACAGCAGCTCGTAGATGGTTCCCGTGAATCGCGGAAAATAGATCCCGAAGGAGGCGTTGGCGATGCTCTGGGTCAGGAGTGTCAGCATGATCAGGCCGGGAACGATGAAGGCCCCGTAGGAGACGCCCTCGATTTCCGTGATGCGCGTGCCGATGGCAGCACCGAAGACGACGAAGTACAGCGACGTGGAGATGACCGGCGAGACGATGCTCTGCATGAGCGTGCGCCCCGTGCGGGCCATCTCGAAGCGATAGATTGCGCGGACGCCAGGGATGTTCATTGTTTCTTTCCCACCAGGTCGACGAAGATGTCCTGCAGCGAGCTCTGCGTCGTCTTGAGATCGCGGAACCGGATGCCTGCGGCGCTCACGTCCTTGAGCAGCGAAGTGATGCCGGTTCGTTCTGCCTGGATGTCATAGGTGTAAACGAGTTCGTGCCCGTCGCCTGCGAGCGAGAGCGGATACGCTGACAGTTCCGGTGGCAGGGCAGGCAGCGCCTCGTGCAGCTGCAGCGTCAGCTGTTTCTTGCCGAGCTTGCGCATCAATGTCGCCTTTTCCTCGACGACGATCAGCTCGCCCTGGCTGATGACGCCGATGCGATCGGCCATCTCCTCCGCTTCTTCGATGTAGTGCGTCGTCAGGATGATGGTGACGCCTGAGGCCCTGAGTGCCCGCACGATGTTCCACATGTCCTTCCGCAGGCTCACGTCGACGCCGGCCGTCGGTTCGTCAAGGAAGAGAACCTGCGGTTCGTGGGACAAGGCCTTCGCAATGAGCACGCGCCGCTTCATGCCGCCGGAGAGCGTCATGATGCGATTGTCCTTCTTGTCCCAGAGGGACAGGTCTTTCAGGATCTTCTCGATGTAGGCCGGGTTCGGCTGCTTGCCGAACAGCCCGCGGCTGAACGAGACGGTGGCCCACACCGATTCGAAGGCGTCGGTGGTGAGTTCCTGGGGGACCAGGCCGATAAGGGAGCGGGCGGCGCGGAAGTGCTTGCGGATCTCGTTGCCGTCGACCGTCACCGTCCCGGTGGACGGGTTGACGATCCCGCAGACGATGTTGATGAGCGTCGTCTTGCCCGCGCCGTTCGGACCGAGCAGAGCGAAGATTTCCCCCCGGCGGATCTCCAGGCTGACTTCCTTGAGTGCCTTGAAGCCCGAGGCATAGGTCTTGGAAAGCCCTTCGATGGCGATGATGGATTGCATTTCCCTAGCATAGCCGAGTTGCGTCATATTAGAGGTACGGGAGCGGGAGAGCAGGGGATGATCCGGGGCTTCTTCGGGCGGCTCAAGCAGCGCAACGTGATCCGAGTTGCCGGCGTCTATGCCGTCAGCGGCTATGCCGTTTTCCAGATCGCGAATGCGTTGCTGCCCGCCCTTAACGTACCGCGGTGGGTGTTGACCCTGATCGCGAGCCTGTTCCTGCTGGGCTTTCCGGTCGTGGTGCTGCTGGCCTATGCCTTTGAATGGACCCCGGAGGGCTTCAGGCGCACCTCCGGCAGCAGGCCGCCGGTTCCTGCAAGGGTAGGCTGGTTCGACTGGTCGCTGCTGGGTGCGACCGCAGCGCTCGTCGTCTTTGCCATCTTCAGCCTCGTGATCCGGCCGCAGTTTTCCGACCCGCCTGTCGCGACTGAAGCGGCGGTGTTGCCCGCCAAATCCATCGCCGTGCTGCCCTTTGCGAGTTTCAGTGACGTGCCGGAAACGGAGTACTTCGCGGACGGACTCACCGAAGAGCTGATCAATGGCCTGGCGCAGCTCCCGGATCTCAAGGTCGCGGGCCGCACTTCCTCCTTCTACTTCAAGGGCCGCAACGAAGACCTGCGTGAAGTCGGACGCAAGCTGGGCGTTGCGCACGTGCTTGAAGGGAGCGTGCGGCGCTCCGGCGACAACATCCGCGTGACGGCGCAGCTCATCCAGGTCTCCGACGGCTTTCATCTCTGGTCCGAGTCGTTCGACAGCCCGATGAGCGATGCGCTCACCGTGCAGACCCGGATCGCGCGGGCAGTGGCCACGGTCATGCAGGCGCGGTTGCTGGCAGGCCCCGATCCCGCCACCGGCCAGGCCCGCGATCCGCGTGCCTACCAGCTCGAGCTCGTTGCCCGGTCGCGGTTGCGCAAGCAGGAACTGGACGAGCTGGAAATGTCGCGGTCGCTCTATAAGGAACTCATGGCGCTCGAGCCCGCCAACCCGGGGCCCTACATTGGCTTTGCCGAAGCAACCATGGCGCTGGCGCAGAATCATCTGGCGCTGGATTTCGACGCAGCGCGGCAGGAAAGCGAGACGGCGATCCAGCGGGCACTGACGCTGGCACCCCGTTCGTCGGAAGCGTGGCGGGTACGCGGCTTCATCCATCGCATAAAGGCCATCCGCTCCGGCGAACGCGGGAGCAATGACGATGCTCTGGCCGCCTTCCAGCGGGCGGTTGACCTCGATCCCCGCAATGCCGATGCGCTTGCCATGCTCGCGGCCCAGCAGATATCAGCAGGACAGACAGAGCAGGCGGCAGCCGTCCTCAGGCGGTCGCTCGAGATCGATCCGCTGTCGCGCCTCGGCCAGCAGATGCTCGGCGTCGTGTTGCAGGACCAGGGCAAGCTGGGCGAGGCGCGCCAGCAGTACGAAAGCCTCGTCAGCCTGTATCCCGATTTCACGAATGCGCGCGTCCTGCTCGCGGAGCTGCAGATGTCGCAGGGCCAGCTCGATGCCGCTGTCCGGACGCTGAACCATCCGGACCTGATCAGGGACGATCCGCTGGCGGGATTCGTGCTGGCGAACTGCTACGCGAACCTGGGAATGGACGCGGAGGCCGATGCAGTCCTTGAAGGCATCCGTGAGCCCCCTCCCGCGGCTGCGGCCGCGCAGGCCGCATTGCTGTTGCGCGCGGGCAAGCGCCAGGAGTTGCTCGAATTTGCCCGCAGCCAGTTCGCCCTCACGAGTGATCCGATCTGGTTGTCGGTGACGGTGCTGCACGCCGTGCAGACCAACGACGCGGTACTTGCCGCGGCAGCGGTCAAGGACATCGCAGCGGAACCGCAGGCTGATGAAGGGGTGCTGGAGGGCAGCTCGCTCCTTGACAGTGTCCTCATGGCGGAGGCATTGCGTCTCGCGGGACGTACCGACCAATCGCGCCGCATCCACGAAAGGATCCTGGCGCGTTTCGCCACTGCGCCCGGGGAATACGTCAGCAATGAAGTCCTCTGGATCCGTACCTTGAGCCTCGCAGCACTGGGACGGACCGATGCGGCGTTCGCCGATCTCGCGCGAGCGGTTGATCAGGGCTTCCGGAAGCTGATCGACCTCGACTACTTCATGCGCCCTGAGGACTATCCGTTCCTGGATAGGCTGACCGCCGATCCGCGTTACCGCCCGCTGGCTGACAGGGTGGAGGCCGATAGCCGGCGCATGCGCGAGGCGCTCCGATAACTGGGGGCAGTCCCCAATCATCTGAGCACAATCCCCACCGTTTCCGTAACCGGGTCGAAGAGGATCTGCGCCTCGCCACGGTCCAGCTGCGCGAGCACATGCGTGACTTTCTCGTCGAGGGAGTAGTCGCGCGCCCCGTATTCGGTGCCTTCGCGCAGCACGAACGCCTCGATGACGGAGCGCAGCGTTTCAGGCGCAAGCTCGGCGGGCGGGATGAAAACCGGCTCCTGGACTTCAGGCATGACGAATCTCCCCAGGAGAACAGCTTCAACTGATTGTGGCAGCTTGCTGGCCCAGGCGACAACGAGTCGGTTACGCTTGCGCTTCAAGAAGCCCGGTCAATCCCATGAGCGAACCCATTACTCCAGCCGGGCCCCCCGCTGGCCGCAAGGCTGCGATCGCCTTCATATTCGTCATTGCGGTGCTCGACATCGTGGCGATGGGCATCATCATTCCAGTGCTGCCTGCGCTGATCGAGGAGTTCGCGGGATCTAATGCCCGTGCCGGCATCATCAATGGCGTGTTCGTGGCGCTGTGGGCGGCCATGCAGTTCATCTTTTCGCCCATCATGGGCTGCCTCTCCGATCGGTATGGGCGCCGCCCCGTGTTGCTCGTGTCCGCTGCCGGCCTGGCGGCCGACTACGTCCTCATGGCCGTCGCTCCCAACCTGTGGTGGCTCGCCGTGGGCAGGATGATCGCGGGGGTGACAACGGCCAGTTTCACCACCGTCTTCGCGTACATGGCGGACATCACGCCACCGGAAGGCCGGGCTCGCGCCTATGGCCTGATCGGGGCGGCGTTCAGCGGCGGATTCGTGCTGGGTCCGGTGCTGGGCGGCGTGTTGGGTGAGATCTCGCCGCGGGCGCCGTTCTGGACGGCGGGCGTCATCAGCGCCATCGTGTTCCTCTACGGCCTGTTCGTGCTGCCCGAATCGCTCAAGCCCGAGCACCGCATGGCTTTTTCCTGGCGGCGTGCGAATCCGCTGGGCGCACTCCAGTTGCTTCGCTCGCACCACGAGCTGTTCGGCCTGTCGATCGTGAATTTCCTGCTCTATTTCGCGCACCACGTGTTTTCCGCGGTGTTCGTGCTCTATGCCGGTTACCGGTTCGGGTGGGCGGCGTGGGAAGTCGGCCTGATGCTGGCGCTCGCCGGCACCCTCGACATGCTGGTCCAGGGAGTGCTGGTCGGGCCGGTCGTGAAGCGGCTCGGCGACCGCAAGACGATGATTCTTGGACTGTTCGGCGGGGCGGTCGGCATCGCCTGCATGGGTCTTGGGCCGACGGGTCTGTGGTTCACGCTGGCGCTCCTGCCGAATTCCTTGTGGGGGCTGGCCATGCCCACACTCCAGTCGCTAATGACCCAGCGGGTGTCCGAATCGGAGCAGGGACAACTGCAGGGTGCGAACAACAGTGTCGCGAGCATCGCCGGTGTGGTTTCGCCGCTGTTCTTCGGGGCGGTCTACGCGATGTCGGTCGGAGAGATGCCGACCCTGCCGCACCCGGGCTCGGCGTTCCTCATTGCTTCCCTGGTATTGCTGTCCGCGGCCGGGATGGGGTGGGTGGTGGCCAGGCAGGTGGAAGCGGCGGCCCGGCCGGCGTGAATATTCACCCGATGACGGGCGTTTTCGTTCCCGTTTGCATATATTCGGGCCAAGCCACTGCTCGATGGCGCTACCCGTATCCCGCCCATGACACACCGTACCCGGCCACCTTTCCGTGCAGACCATGTCGGCAGCTTCCTGCGTCCGCAGCGCCTGCTCGAGGCTCGTGCCCGCCAGCAGAAAGGGGAGCTGTCCCGCGAGGGTCTGCGTGTCGTCGAGGACGATGCGATCGCCGAGATCGTGAAATTCCAGGAAGACGTCGGCCTTGAAAGCATCACCGACGGGGAGTTCCGCCGGACGTATTTCCACATCGATTTCCTGGAGCAGCTTGGCGGGGTCAAGACGGATGTTCCCGTGACCATCGTGAAGCCGGACGGCACGCAGGAGCTGGCGCCGCCCGTGATGCGCGTGGTCGACAAGGTGAAACACGTCAAGGACATCCAGCTGGCCGACTTCAAGTTCCTGAAGTCGCAGGTGTCGGTCGGCAAAACGCCGAAGATCACGATCCCGTCACCCACGATGCTGCATTTCCGCGGCGGCCGTGCGGCGATCAGCCGCGAGCACTATCCCGATCTCGAGCCGTTCTACCAGGACGTCGCCAATGCCTATGGCGATGAACTGCGGTCGCTCGCCGCAGCGGGCGCCACCTATGTGCAGATGGACGACACGAACCTCGCCTATCTCTGTGACGACAAGATGCGCGAGGCGGCCCGCAGTCGCGGGGACGACCCCGACGAACTGCCGCACCGGTATGCGTCCTTCATCAACCGCGTCGTGGCACAGAAGCCGGCCGGCATGACACTCGCGGTCCACCTGTGCCGCGGCAACTTCAAGAGCACGTGGGCCGCGCAGGGCGGCTACGAGCCGGTGGCGGAAGCGCTGCTGTCGGAAATGCAGGTCGATGGCTACTTCCTGGAGTATGACGACGCGCGGAGTGGCGACTTCAAGCCGCTGCGCTTCCTGCCGAAGGACAAGACGGTGGTGCTCGGGCTCGTGACGACGAAGCTCGGGCAGATGGAGAGCAAGGATGACATCAAGCGGCGGATCGATGAAGCGGCGAAGTACGTGCCGCTCGAGCAGCTGTGCCTGTCACCGCAATGCGGATTCTCCAGCACGGTGCATGGCAACGACATTGCCGTGGAAGCCCAGCGCAACAAGATGAGCCTGATTGTCGAGGTCGCGAAGGAAGTGTGGAGCTGAAGATGAAGACAGAAAATTATCAGGGGGGACGAGGCATGAGACCGATTCGACTTACGGGCTTCGGCGCGCTTGCCGGCCTTGCCTTCGCAGGCCTCGCCAGCGCCCAGACGGCAACCACGTATTCCGCCGCGCAGGCCGAGCGTGGACGCAACGTCTATACGACATCCTGTGCGGCCTGCCACGGCCCCGACCTCGGTGGCGGCCAGTTCGGCCCTCCATTGCGCGGCGTCAATTTCCGCCAGCGCTGGGCGGGTGTGCCTGTGTCCGAGCTGTTCGAGCAGGTGCGGACCATGCCACCCGGCCAGGCTCGCAGCCTAAGCGACAGCGTGTACGCAGACCTCGTTGCAGTGATGCTTGCCGAGAATGGGGTGGCTGCCGGTAGCAACGAACTGCCATCGGATCTGACCCGGCTGGCCGCAATGAACATGCCGGGGACGCGCGTCGTTGGCCAGGCCCGCGCAGCCGCGGGTGGCGGGCTGACGCCGGGAGTGAAGCTGCCCTTCTGGCCTTCACGCGCCAATCCGCTCGACAGCATTTCCCCCGTGACGGAAGCCTTGCTCACGAATCCGCCGGAAGGGTCGTGGCTGCAATGGCGTCGCACGTGGGATGGCAAGGGCTTCAGCCCGCTGAACCAGATCAACAAGAGCAACGTGAAGGACTTAGGGGTGGCGTGGTCGCTGGCTTTGCCGCCCGGTCCGAATGCGGCGACGCCGCTCGTGCATGACGGCGTGATCTTCGTGCATGCCTTCCGTGACAACGTGCTCGCGCTAGATGCCACCACCGGCGACCTCCTGTGGCAGTACTCGCGGCAGTTGCCGGAAGGCGTCAATCCCACCGTCAAGCGCAACCTCGCGCTGTATGGCGACAAGCTGTATGTCGCGACTTCCGACGTGCATGTGGTCGCTCTCGACATCAAGACGGGCGCCGTCGTGTGGGATAAACCGACGGGTGATTACAAGGCAGGGCTACGGCAGTCCGGCGGGCCGCTGGTCGCGAAGGGCAAGGTGATGATCGGCATGGTGGGCCGCGCAGCGGGTGGACCGTCGATCGTTGCCCTCGACTCGGAGACGGGTGCCGAAGCCTGGCGCTTCTTCACGATCGCGCGTCCGGGCGAGCCGGGCGGCAATACCTGGAATGACCTCCCGCTCGAACAGCGCAACGGCGGCTCGGTGTGGACGGCGGGCTACTACGATCCGGTGACCAACCTCGCGTTCTTCGGTGCGGCGCCGACATACGACACAGGACCGCTGCTGAAGCGCGTCAACAAGCGGGGCGTGACGAACGATGCGCTCTACACCGACGCGACGATGGCGCTCAATCCGGATACCGGCAAGCTCGTGTGGCACTACCAGCACATGGAGAACGACCAGTGGGATCTCGACTGGGTGTTCGAGAGGCACCTCATCAACATGCAGGTGAATGGCCGCAATCGTCGCGTTGTGATGACGGCAGGCAAGCTGGGCATCTATGACGCGGTGGATGCAGCGACGGGTGAGTATGTGTCTTCATTCGACATCGGCATCCAGAACCTCGTGACGAGGATCGATCCGAAGACGGGCAGGAAGATCGTGAATCCCGATCTCATCCCCGGCGACGGCAAGCTGAAGCTGGTCTGCCCGCATGCGGGCGGCGGCAAGAGCTGGGTGCCCTCCGCGTACAACGAAGCAACGAAGATCATGTATGTGCCTTCGCAGGAAACGTGCATGAGCCTCACGCCCGTTGCCGAGGGTGAGCGAGGCTCGCTGACGACAGGTGTGCGCTGGTCGATCCAGCCCCGCCCGGATACCGATGGACGCTTCGGTCGCCTCCAGGCGATCAATGTGGAAACCGGCAAGACGTTGTGGACGCAGCGGCAGCGGGCGGCCCAGAGCTCGGGAATCCTCGCGACAGCGGGCGGGCTCGTGTTCGCGGGCGCCCTCGACCGGTTCATCAGTGCCTACGACGACACGACGGGCGAGCAGCTGTGGAAGACGAAGCTCACCGACATCCCGAGCTCTGCACCGATCACCTACACGGTGAACGGCAAGCAGTACATGGCGGTGGTCGTCGGCTTCGGCAGTGCACATGCCTCCACGTTCCCGATGCTGACGCCGGAAATCGCAATGCCGGTGACACCCAGCTCGGCGATCTGGGTCTTCGCGTTGCCCTGAACCCGAGGAAAGCCTATGCCCGACCTGCTTGACGATGCGGCGGAACGGGCACGGCGCTACCTCGGATCGCTGGCGGACCGGAAAGTCGCGCCCTCACCCGCAGCGGTGGGGGCGCTGACCCGCCTCGATGAGCCTTTGCCCCAGGGCTCCACGGAATCGGCGACAGTTCTGCAGCTGCTTGATGAGATCGTCACTCCCGCGACTCTCGGCATCGCGGGTCCCCGCTTCTTTGGTTTTGTCATGGGTGGTTCCCTGCCTGTCTCGCTGGCTGCCAATTGGCTGGCAGCAGCGTGGGACCAGAACGCGGGACTCTATGCCGCCACACCCGGGGTGGCCTATCTTGAGGTTGTTGCTCTCGGCTGGCTGAAAGAACTGTTCCAGTTGCCGGAGTCGACGGAGGGCGCTTTCGTCACGGGCGGGACGATGGCGAACTTCACTGCGCTGGCGGCAGCGCGCCATCATGTCCTGAAGCAGGCAGGCTGGTCGGTGGAAGCAGATGGCCTGTTCGGTGCGCCGCCTGTCACTGTCATTGTCGGCGAAGAGGCTCATCCCACCTTGTTCAAGTCGCTGGGCCTGCTCGGCTTCGGACGCAATCGGGTCGTGCGCGTGCCGGTAGATAACCAGGGACGCATGCGGACCGAACTTCTGCCAGCCATCAACGGACCGGCGATCGTCTGTGCACAGGCAGGCAACGTGAATACGGGCGCCTTCGATCCTGTTGGCGACATTTGCGATCGGGTGAAACGCAGCAATGCGTGGGTGCATGTGGATGGGGCGTTCGGCCTGTGGGCCAAGACGTCTCCGGGCCTCAAGGCGCTGGCGCAGGGCGTGGAGCTCGCTGATTCGTGGGCGACCGATGCCCACAAGTGGCTCAACGTGCCGTACGACAGTGGATTGGCATTTGTGCGGGAGCCCGGTACGTTGCCTGCCGCGATGGCGATTGCTGCGGCCTACCTGCCGAGCGGCAGCGGCCAGCGCAATCCCTCCGACTTCACGCCGGAACTGTCGCGGCGCGCACGCGGTGTCGAGGTATGGGCGGCGCTGCGTTCGCTCGGCAAGGAAGGCGTCGCCGATCTGGTCGGACGCACGTGCGGCCATGCGCGCCGTTTTGCCGAGCAACTGTCTGCAGCAGGCTTCGAGATCCTGAACGACGTCGTGCTCAATCAGGTGCTGGTGTCGTTCGGGGCGCCCGAGATGACAGATCGGGTCATCGAGGCCATCCAGGCCGACGGCACCTGCTGGTGTGGCACGACGCTCTGGCAAGGGCGCCGCGCGATGCGGATCAGCGTCTGCTCATGGGCGACGACCACCGCAGACGTCGATCGCAGCGTGGCCGCGATCATCCGCTGCGCGCGTCAGCTGGGGGCGTAACGCGGGTTGCGAGGGGGTGGGGGATTCGCCGCGCAGAGTTGGGCTTTCTCGCGCGCCTCTCGATCGCAGGTAATCATGTCTTTACCGGTGCGCGCGCACTCTTGAGCCGCCTTCTGCACTTCTCTTTCGCAAACTCTGCTGACGGATTCGGCTGCCTGGACTGAAGCCCAAAGTCCCGAAATTGCCAATGCTGCTGTCAGAGTCGTTCTGAGCATAACGCCCGCTCCCTGTGCATGCGAACCCGACCTTTAGGTTGACTCTATGCGTTGCATGCGTCGGGGCGCAATGCCTTTGCAAATTCCAATCTCGCTGCATTGCGATTTAAAAAAATTTTTAGTTCAGTTCAGGGCCTCTTCCGGCTTCCGAAGCAGTCATATCGGGAGTCATATTGTTGAGTTCTATAACGTGAAGGCGGGAGCGCAGGGGCGCCCCGCCTTTTTCGTTTGGGAGGACGGCGATGAGGAGATGGGACC
>JANNNQ010000133.1:0-1658 GCA_031398625.1 Pseudomonadota bacterium | reverse complement strand
GCCCTGGCCCGCCACCGCCGACTCGACCGGCCAGCCTGAAAGCCAGAGCCGTACAGCCATCGGCGATGAGGACCCCCGCCGCCGACCGGGTTGGGGGTCCTCGCCGCGTGCGCCGCGGCCGCCCCGGGCTCGCTGCACCAGCCCGCAGCAAAGCACCACCCGCACCGCGCCCGCACCCCGTGAACCGCAACGACGAGCTTCCGCTTCGCCGCCGCAATGCAAACACTCGCAGCCGCGACTGCGTCGCCCATCGCCAGCCCGTTGCATCACCCCGAACGCGTGCGCCGCTGCGCCGCGCTCACGCGACGCACGGCCACTGCCGCCCGCTCCCCACCACCTGGAGTGACCGGCTCGAGTTCCGGCTCCCAGCAAGGAAAACTCCGAGACACATCTGCGAGCACCCGGTGCTGCCCGCGGGCTCGGAGCAGGGAATTCTCAAGGGGCTGTATTCGCTGCAGGAATCGAAATCGAAGGCGAAGCAGCGCGTGCAGATGCTCGGTTCGGGCACCATCCTGCGCGAGGTCGTTGCCGCGGCCGAGCTGCTCGACAAGGACTGGGGCGTGGCGGCCGATGTCTGGAGCGCGACCAGCTTCACCGAGCTGCGCCGCGACGGCCTCGCCGCGGAACGCTGGAACCTGCTGCATCCGGAGGACCAGCCCCACGTGCCCTATGTGACCCAGTGCCTGGAGAAACGCACCGGACCGGTGGTTGCCGCGAGCGACTACATGAAGACCTTCGCCGACCAGATCCGCCCGTTCATCCCGAAGGACCGGATCTACAAGGTGCTCGGCACGGACGGGTTCGGGCGCTCGGACTCGCGCGCCAAGCTGCGCCACTTCTTCGAGGTGAACCGCTACTTCATCGCGATTGCGGCGCTTAAGGCACTGGCCGAATCGGGGGAAGGCAAGGCGAAGACGGTTGCAGACGCGATCAAGAAGTATGGCATCGATCCGAATAAGCCGGATCCCGTGACCGTATGAAGGACATCCTCGTTCCAGACATCGGCGACTTCAAGGAAGTCGAAGTTATCGAGATCCTGGTGAAGCCCGGCGATACGGTCGCCAAGGAACAGTCGCTGGTTTCCCTGGAATCCGACAAGGCGACGATGGAAATCCCGTCGCCCGAAGCTGGCGTGGTGAAGGAACTGAAGATCAAGGTCGGCGACAAGGTTTCCGAGGGCTCGCTGCTGCTGAAGCTTGAGCCGGACGGTGCGCCGAAGGAAGCGGACAGGCCGAAGCCCGCCGAAAGCGCGAAACCCGCGGCAGCGGCGCCGCCAGCGCCTGCCGTCGTTCCCCGCGTCGAGCCGGTACCTTCGGAGCCGAAGGACGCCGTGACGTCGCTGCCGCACGCGAGCCCCTCGATCCGAAAGTTCGCACGCGAACTCGGCGTGGACCTGAGCCGCGTGCCAGGCAGCGGGCCGAAGGGCAGGATCCAGAAGGAAGACGTGCAGGCTTTCGTGAAAGGCGCGCTGGCCGGAAAGCCGGCGACCGCTGCTGCCGCCGGCAAGGGAGGCGGACTGGATCTGTTGGCGTGGCCGGACGTGGATTTCGCCAAGTTCGGCCCGGTCGAGTTGAAAGCACGTTCGCGCATCAAGAAGCTCTCGGCGGCCAACCTGCACCGCAACTGGGTGATGATCCCGCACGTCACGCAGTTCGACG
>JANNNQ010000129.1:0-16996 GCA_031398625.1 Pseudomonadota bacterium | reverse complement strand
GGTGTCGCATCGTCCGTCTCCCTGCCTCTTCTCCCCGGGGCTATCCTCTCATCTCAGCAAACGTTTTCACACGGCCTCGGCCGGAACGGCACTTTTTGAAGTGTTGAGGATATTGAACGCTGAGGATGATCTGACGAGGCGGCCATGCGATTCAAAGGACGAATCACGCAGTGGAAAGATGACAAGGGATTCGGGTTCCTTGCGCCCAGCGAGGGTGGGGCGCAGGTCTTCGTCCACATCAAGGATTTCCATCGACGGGGTCGTCGGCCGAATGTAGACGAGTTCGTTACCTATGAGCTGGTCGAGGGACGCGACGGACGAACCCACACAGCCAATGTAGAGTTCTCGGATGATCGTACGCAGTACATCGCGTCGAATGAAGGCCGGACATTTGCACCAGTTGTCGCAGCGATCTTCCTTGCCATCATCGCGGCGCTCGTTGCCACCAGTCAGTTGCCAGTCGTAGTTCTGGCAATCTATCTGGTGGCCAGTGGGTCGGCATTCATCGTGTATGCCTGGGACAAAGCGTCAGCAAAAAGCGGCCGACAGCGGACACCGGAGAACACTCTCCTGATGTTGGGACTGGTCGGCGGATGGCCGGGGGCACTCGTTGCGCAAAAAGTCCTTCGCCACAAATCGAGCAAGCGGCCCTTCATGGCAGCTTTCTGGGTGACCGTGCTCCTCAACTGTGGGGCTCTGCTCCTTTTCCTCACGCCGGCAGGCGCTGCTCTGTTCAACTGATCTGGTGTCTCAGCTGGAACGGCACTTTCTAAAGTGTTGACGATATTGAACGCATCGGGAATGTTGATGCTCTGGGTGGACGGCGCGCGCTGATTCACCTGAATGGAAATCAAATAATTGATTTAAAACAATTATTTTCCATAGATCCTAAAGCAGATATTGGTCCATTCTTGGTCGAAGGTTGTCTCCCTCTCGGTTTTCCGGAGAGTGCCGTGCTAATCTGCCCAACCCGTGAGCCCGGATCAGGTACCCGATATGCCGAATGCCAATCTGTTCAAGACCATACCGGCGACGGACCACTTGGGTTTTTGGGCCAACCAGGTCCTCGATGCCCGAACCGTGGCTGATTTCGTCGGCCTCAATCGTCAGGAAGTGGCGCGGGTGGCCGGTGTTTCCCCAAAGTCGGTCCGTTGGGATCACAAGATTCCCCAGGAAGTCGTGGATCGTCTTACCGAGGTGGCGGTGGTATGCGGCCTCGTGGCTCAATTCTTCCTCGGCGATCCGCTCAAGACCAAGCTCTGGTTTCAGACGCGCAATCCCTTGCTCGGCAACCTCTCGCCGCGGGACATGATCCGGTATGGACGCCACGACAAACTTCGGCGTTTTGTCATGGATGCCCTGGCAGAGAGCGGCATGGAGCCTCACCTGGAAACGGAAGTCCTGATTGGGGAGCGCCGGCGTGCGGCGCCGAAGAAAGCAGCCACCACCTGATCGTCATCCCGGTCCTGCGCCGGAATCCTCCCTGCCGTCGCTGGAGGTGCTGGAGCAATTTACCCGCGAATCATTGCGACAGTGGAAAGCGGCCGGCAAGAACCTCGAGGCACTGAGCCATAGCCTCTTCTTTGAGCTTGAACGCCACCGGACTGAACATGCGTCAGAGCTGATTCAGGCTATACAAGGCGGTCTGAAGAGGGGATACGAGTTCTCGTCCTGGGCACGAATCGTTGATTTTCGTTACAGCATGCAGCCCTTGTCTATGGCAGGCAGCGTGGCCCGGGATGGAGGCCGATTCAATATCGGAGGTTCGCTGAATCCGGCGGCCTACTCGAAGTTTCCGGCCCTTTACGTTGCAGAAGATTTCGAAACCGCTTATCGCGAGCGCAACGGAATCGACCGGAAGAAATCCATCTCAGGACTAACCGCCGACGAACTGATCTTGCGTAGGCCTGGGTCGTTCACCTATGTCGAACTCAAAGGAAACCTCGAGTCCTTTGTCGACATCACGGATCTGGACGTCCTGAAGCCTGTGGCCGCGATACTCGGATCCTTCAAGTTGCCAAAGCCGGTGTTGCCATTGGCTCGCGCTATATCCACAGAACTGGAAGGACGGAGAATCGTTCGTCGAGATTGTTGGCCACTCTCCTCCTGATGTCGATGTAACACGCATTGACGGTAAAAGCCGTCTGGAAGCTGTGTGACAAGGGCCGGTCCATTCCGCCGGGACGGACACAGGGGAGCGGGCTGGCCGACAGGTGGCAATACACTGCCACACCTACTTGAATGGCACTCAGTACATCAGCGCTTGATGCCGAGTGTTGGTGGCAGCAAAACTGGTTTTGCGAGCTACTCCAGATTCACTGCAGTTCACACGTTGTCGGGCACCCTCCGCGAGGATGGCACGGACCGATCAGACAACAATCGGCCGGACCGCTCCCCTGGGGCCGGCACGGCCGCTTAGGGCCCCGCCGGCGGATTGTAGGCAGCCCGCACCGCGCCTGCGATCCGGTTGGGCGTTCTCCAGCCCGGGAATTGCGCGGTCAACTCCGTGGTGATTTGCGTCGCCGCGTCATCAGCCGACTTGCCTTCCGCCTTCAGCGCCGCTGTGCGCGCCGTCACCGCCTGGAAGTAGCCGCGCCAGGTGCCGATCAGGCTGGCGTCGCCCAGCTCCCCGTGACTCGGGACGAGGATCGCAGGCTGCAGGGCTTCCAGTCTGTCGAGACTTGTGAGCCAGGCGGTGAGGTCCGCGTGGGGCGAGGCAATCGCCGGAAACACGTCCTTCATCACCACGTCGCCCGTGAACAGCACCCGATCCTCTTCAACGAAGATGGCGGTGTCTCCCCGGGTATGCGTCGGCCCCACCCACATCAGCCGCACGCGGACGCCGCCGAGGTCGAGATCCGTTGCCCGCTCGAACAGCATGTCAGCCTTGCGGTACTCCGCTCCCTTGAGGAGTTCCGCCGTCATCGCCGAGCGCTGGCTGAACGTCTCGCGCAGCTGGTAGGCGAATTCGTCGATGTCCGCCTGCTGCGCGCTGGCCATGAGCAGTTTCGTCGTCGCAGGAAAACCGCCGACGCCCAGCAGGTGCTCCGGATGAAAGTGCGTCGCCACCAGATAGAGCTCGCTGTTGCGGCTGACCTTGTTGACCTCGCGCATGATCGCTTGGCCGTTGCGACTTCCCAGGCCCGTGTCGACCACGAGCGTGGCACGGCTGCCGACGATGATGCCGACGTTCGGCACCAGCGGCGTACTGGCGTCGGGTATCACATGGACATGGTCCGAGACCTTGATCGTCGCACTCTCGCGGACGAGAGGATCAGGAGAGGGAGTTGCTGCCCAACTCGCATTGCAGAGCAGCATGAGCGCGGCAACATAGCGGAATGACATGGCGGCCTCCTTGAGAACTCAAGGCAGGCAGTCTAGTCCGAAAGAAAGCAGGCTCGATCTACTTTTTTCCGAACTTCGCGCCGATGCGGCGATAAGCTTCGCGGAACGGGATGCCCTCTTTTACAACGAGCGCATTGGCTTCCGCTGCAGCATGGATCGACGGATCAAGGTGGATGCTGTCCGCGCGAAACTTCACGCCCGAGAGCGCGGGCCCGAGGATGTCGAGCGTGTCCGCGCACAGGTCAACGCCGCGGAAGAGCGGCACCTTGATGAGTTGCAGGTCGCGCTGGTACCCGGAAGGCAGCTTGGCGACGATGCCGAGGACTTCACTGAGGCAGGCCGTTGCCGTTGAAGTGCGGCCGCGAATGAGTTCGAACACGTCCGGGTTGCGTTTCTGCGGCATGATCGACGAGCCGGTCGTAAACTCGCCGGGCAGCTCCACGAACGCGAACTCCTGCGTGTAGAAGAGCAGCAGGTCTGCCGACAGCCTCCCTGAGTCCTGCATCACCAGCGTGATCTCGAACAGCAGCTCGGCCTCGGCCTTGCCGCGCGAGAGCTGCACTGCCGTGACCGGATCATGCACTTCGGCAAACCCCAGGCTTCGCCGGGTGGCAGACCGGTCGAGGGGGAGGTTCGGTGTGCCGTAGCCCGCAGCTGAACCCAGGGGATTCTTGCTGAGGCGGCGTTTGACCTGGGCCAAGCCTGCCGCATCGTCACGAAGCTCGGCGGCAAAACCACCTGCCCACAGCGCAACGGAACTCGGCATCGCCTGCTGCATGTGCGTATAGCCGGGCAACGCAATCTCGCCCGCCCTGGCCGCGAGCTCATCCAGCTCGGCGGCCACTGCCAGCGTCTTCGAATGCAAGGCTTCGACAGCATCCAGCAGGTACAGCCGCAAGGCAGTCAGGACCTGGTCATTGCGCGATCGCCCGAGATGCACCCGCCCGCCCGCCTCGCCGATTTTCTGCGTGAGGAGCGCTTCGATCGCGGTCTGGCCATCCTCATGTTCCAGCTGCACGCGCCACTCGCCCCGGGCATGCGCGGCGGCAATCTCGGTCAGGCCGCCACGGATCGCATCGAGATCAGCTTCCGACAGCAGCCCCTGGGCATGCAGCATCTCGACATGGGCAATGGATGCCCGCACGTCATAGGCAACCAGCCGGTTGTCGAGCTGGTGATCCTCGCCCGCCGTGTAGCGCAACACGCGTTCGTCGAGTGGCTTCCCCTTGTCCCAGAGACGAGTCACGGCGTGACTCCAGTCTGTAGGCCGTAGGCTGTAGGCTGTAGGTCGGACAGGAACATGGTTCAACTCGATTGTTCTGCCGCGCTCAGCGCCCTGGTGTCCTCGACGATCAGCGTGCCGGTGCCTTCGTTCGTGAAGACCTCCGCGAGGATGCTGTCCTGCGACTTGTACGAGATGACGTGCACACGGCGGACACCGCCACGAATCGCATCCTCGATGGCCTTGGCCTTCGGGAGCATGCCGTCCTTGAGACTGCCCTGGTCCCGCAGCTTCTTGAGGCCATTGAGGTCGGTGTATGAAACCACCGAGCGCGGATCGTCGAGCGATTCAAGGATGCCCGGCGCGCCCGTGCAGAGAATGAGCTTTTCGGCCTTGAGGGCGGCACCGATGGCAGAAGCGACCGTATCGGCGTTGATGTTGAGCAGCTGGCCGGAATCATCCGCTGACACCGGGCTTACCACCGGCATCAGGCCGTCATCGAGCAGCTGCTGCAGGACCTTCGCGTCGACGAGGTCGATGTCACCAACGAAGCCATAGTCGATCGTCTCGCCCTCAACGACGGCGGGCGGACGCTTGTGCGCGCGGATCAGGCCGGCATCGACGCCGCTGACCCCGACCGCTGCAATCTCGAGTTCGCGGCACATCCCGAGGATCTGGGTATTCACCAACCCGTTCAGCACCATGCTGGTGACTTCGATGGACCTCGCATCGGTCACGCGCCGTCCCGCGATGATCTTCGGCTCGATCCCCAACGACTGCTGGATCTCCGTGAGCTGAGGACCGCCGCCGTGCATCAGCACGACGCGAATGCCCACCTGGTGCAGGATCGCTACCTGCTCCATGAGCCCGCGCGTCAACGCCGGATCGCCGAACACGCCACCGCTCGCCTTGATGACGAAGATCTTGCCCTTGTACATGCGGATGTACGGGGCGGCGCTCCTGAGCGCGCGAACGGCAACCGAAGGATCAGTGCGATGAACGACCATGTCTGCCTTTCCGTGAAACTTGAACAATGAGGAGTGAACAGTCAGACCCTGCGGCCGCCCGCGTTGCTGCGGAACAGGCGGTAGAGGATCGCCATCTGGACGACCATGCGATTGAACGCTTCGCGCACGACGACACTGCGAGGTCCGTCCAGCACTTCGTCGGCGACGGCGACATTGCGCCTGACCGGCAGGCAGTGCATGAAATGGCTGTCTGGCGCCGCGGACCTGAACCAGCTGTGCGTGACGCACCAGTTGCCCAAGGGCTCGCGCAGGCGCGCATCGGCTTCATTGTCGCCGTAGTGCTGGGGCGAGCCCCACTCCTTGGCGTAGATGATGTGCGCACCGTCCAGCGCTTCGCTGCGATCCGTCGTTTCGCGCAGTGAACCGCCGGAGGCAACCGCCGCAGCCCTGGCTTTCTCCATGACGGCACCCGGCAGTGCGAATCCATCGGGACGCAGGACCACGACCTCCATGCCCCGCATCGCGGCCATGTGCACGGTGGCGGCAGGCACGGCGAGGGGCAGCGCGCGCGGATGGTTGGCCCAGGAGAGCACGAACTTGCCTCGCTCCGGCACCTTGAGCTCATCCATGGTGTACCAGTCGGCGAGCGCCTGGCAGGGATGGTTCATTGCCGATTCCATGTTCACGAGGGGTTTGTCGCAGAGGTCCGCCACCACCTTGAACTGCGTTTCCGCCATGTCGGCCGCGAGATTCTTGCCATCCGCGAACATGCGGATCCCGATGGCATCGCAGTATGACGCCAGGACGGGAACGGCTTCGCGAATATGCTCTGCGGCCGTGCCATTCATGATGGCACCAGTGCGGGTTTCGAGCTGCCACGTTCCCTGGCCTGGCGTGACCACGAAGACCGAGCCTCCGAGGCGCATCATGCCGCTCTGGAAAGACGCGAGCGTGCGCAGGCTGGGGTTCAGGAACAGCAGGCCCAGCACTTTGCCTGCTAGTGCGTGGGGATCCGGTTTGCTCTGCAGTCGTGCTGCGAGGCCGAGCAGATCCTTGATCTCGTCGCGCGAGAAATCAGCCAGGTCGAGAAAACGATTCATGAAGAATGCTCTTGTGTAGGGAACCTCTGAAGGGCTGCCATCTGCAACCGGCGACTCACTTTCAACCATGGTCTTTCAATCAGTTGCATCGCTGTTCGCCTGGTGCGTGTAGCCAAGTCAGAGATTCCTTAGGGTGCAAGGGTCAGCAGGGCTGACCGCAACTGTTCGACATGTTCGCTCTTGAGAACATACGGCGCGAGGATGCGGACGATATGCGGATCACCGCTCGTCCCCGTCAGGATGTCTGCCTTGAGCAGCTCGGCCTGGATTTCCTTTGCCGGGCGCCGGGTCTTCAGCCCCAGCAGGAAGCCGGCGCCTTGGGTGCCGATCACCGGACCGACGACACAGCGCTCCCGCATTTCGACAGAACGCTTGCGGACGTTCTCCAGCAGGTTCTCCGACTCGATGATGTCGACGACGGCTTCGACCATTGCGCAGGCCATCGGGCCACCGCCGAATGTCGTGCCGAGATCATCCACCTTGAGCTGCGACGCCAGTGCATCGGACATGAGCAGTGCCGATACCGGAAATCCCGCGCCAAGCGCCTTGGCCGTCGTGATCATGTCGGGCGTGACACCATACAGGTTGGCAGCGAACGGGTAACCCGTCCTGCCGACTCCGCACTGCACCTCGTCGAAAATCAGCACGGCGCCGGTTTCGCTGCATCGCTCCCGCAACGTCTCCAGCAACTGCTTCGGCAGGTCCAGGGCACCCGCTACGCCTTGCACGGGTTCGACGATCACGGCGCCGGTCTTGTCGGTGATGGCCGCTCGCGCGGCTGCGTAATCGTTGCGGGCGATGAAGCCGACGTCGAACGGGGTCTGCGGGAAGCCATACCACTTCTTCTGCGCGCCCCAGGTCACGGCCCCCGCGGCCGCCGTCCGGCCATGGAAGCTGCCTTCCACCGCGATGACTTCACGGCGTCCCGTGACTTTCAGCGCGAGCTTGAGCGCGTTCTCGTTGGCCTCGGCTCCGGAATTGATGAAGAACACGGTGTCGAGACCGAGACCGCAGAATTTCGCGAGCTTGGTCGCGGCGCGCCTGCGGACGTCGAGCGGGACGGCATTGCTCTGGAAAGCCAGCGCCTTCGCCTGGCGCGTCAGCGCATCCACCCAACGCGGATGGTTGTAGCCGAGGGCAGCGACCGCATGGCCGCCGTACAGGTCGAGGACGCGATGGCCGTCGGCCGTATTGAGATAGACGCCCTCGGCATCGATGATGTCCAGCGGAAACTGCGCATAGACCGGCGCGAGATGATCCGGTGGCGTGTTGTGGCCGATCGATGCGGCCGGACTTGCGTTCAGGTTGCTCATGTCCATCCCGGTGCCGGCGCAGTGAGGCCAGCCGATTCTTCAAATCCAAGGATCCGGTTCATCCACTGCACGGCGCCGCCGGCCGCGCCTTTGACGAGGTTGTCGACAACGCACATCACGGCTACGGTATCGCCACTGGCGACGGCTCCGATCTGCGCGAAGTTGCTCGCGACTACCTCCTTGATGCGTGGCATGTCGTTGCCGACCCGCACGAAGAAAGAGTCCTTGTAGAACTCCTCGAAGGCCGCAACGAGATCCGCGGTCTTGAACGCCTTGCGCGCCGTGGCCTGAACGGTGACGTGGATGCCGCGGGCAAACGGACCGGAATGCGGCACGAAACAGAAGTCAGCTGCCGTTCCTGACGCTGCGGTCGCCAGCGCGGTGATTTCCGGCGTGTGCCGGTGGGTCAGTGCGTTATACGAATACAGGTCGCTGTGTCGCTGGGGATGATGCGTGCCAGCGGTCGGTGTGCGACCCGCACCCGTGCTGCCGGTTATCCCGGAGACAAACAGTCGCGGCTCGATCAGGCCAAGCTTGAGCAAGGGCACGCTGGCCAACAACACAGCCGTCGCGAAACACCCCGGATGTCCGACATGCGGCGTCGTGAGCCGTTCCAGGTGCTCGGGGACAGCGCAGGTGAAGTCTTTGAGGCGTGCGGGGGCCCCATGCGGATGCTTGTAGACCGCTTCGTACGCAGCGGGCGTCGAATAACGGTAGTCGGCCGAGATATCGACGACCCGCGGCTTCGCGCCTTGGCTCTCCGCCTGCGTCAGCAGCGAATCGAGCAGCGCCGCCGAAACACCGTGCGGAGCGGCGGAGAGCACAGCGGAGTGAGAAAGCGATGCGACCAGTGCATTCGTCTCTTCCTGGCTCGTGAACCTGAGGCCCGGAAAGGTCGAGCGCAGGTGCGGGAAGAACTTCGCCACCAGCTCGCCCGGTTGGCTGTCGGATGCAACCGACTTGAGTTCCAGATGCGGGTGTCCGGCAATCAGGCGCAGCAGTTCGCCGGCGACATAGCCGGTGCCGCCGAGAACGACCGCGGGAGTTCTCTGGTTGGCGCTCATTCCGATACCGCCTTCGCCAGCTGCGCCTCGGACAGCCCGAGGCTCGCAATGACCTGGTCACCCAGTGCCGCGCCACTGGTAATGGCATTGAACGCGGGGACGCCCATCTGTTCCTGGATGATCCTGACGCCGACGTCGTTGTCCGTGGCCGGGCCGGTGACGACGCTCGGCTCGATGCCAAAGCGCTCACGCAGCAGCTTCACGCCACCCCACGCCGCAACCGGATCATTGGCGGACAGCACGACCGAAGTCAGCGATGCCTTGATGTCGGGCGAGGACAGGATCGCTTCGACGCCATAGGCACCGAGAATGCCATCGCCGAGTTCGAACACGATGACGTCCGGATCGCCTAGCGCCATTTCTGTCAGGAGGGCGCGGGTAATTGCCGGACCTGTCTTGGCAGTCGTGGTCACAACGCCGAGATCCGTGAAGATCATGCTCCGCGTGGCACCGGCATCCTCCATCGCGAGAATGTCACGCCGCAGCGAAACGCCGGTCGCCTTGAAGGCGTGGATGGACAGGCCCCGATGCCGCATGCGGGCGACGATGGCGCAGGCCGCCGCAGTCTTGCCGGCTTCCATGCACGTACCCGCCAGTGCGACGACCGGAACCTTCCGCGTATCGACCTTGACGTTGTAGTCGAGCGGCCGATAACCCACGCGGGCAGGCACGCCGATGCGCTCGCCAAGATACGGAAATTGCAGCACCACGCCGAGCACGCGGCAGTCGAACGGCTTGCCTTTCTCCGGATTCGCCGAGTCGATGATGCCCAGTACCCCACCGATGTTCAGCACCTGGATGATGTCGCCTTCCTTCACTGAAGTCGGCAAGTGGCCCGAATAGCCGAACAACGCCTGGCGATGGCCGAGTGCGCCCACGATGATGTCGCCTTTCGCGACTTTCGCCATGCGGCCGCTGGTGAGCTCCAGCGTGTTGTAGGTCGACTTGTTGGTCAGGACCTCGACAACCAGCACGACACCTTCCTCGCAGGGAAGGTCGGTGGTGGCCACGCGCAGTTCATGACCCAGGTTCAGGGCCTGCGTGATGGACGCGATCTTGTCGACGACGACGGTTTTCATCTGCTTACTTCCCTTTCCCGGCACGTGTCCAGAACATTCCGGGCAGGCCGACCATTTTCGAAAAGCCGAGCGCGTCGGCAGCGGTCCACTCGCCGGCGGCCTCGCCATATACGCCCTTCGACGCGGCCATGATCGAGTACGGCGAGGTCACGCCTTCGATGAAGGCGACACCCGGACGGTAGAGCACCTTCACTTCACCCGTCACGCGCGCCTGCGACGAGACCAGCAGCGCTTCGATATCGCGGCACACCGGGTCGAGATGCTGGCCTTCGTGCACGAGATCGCCGTATGTGGCCGAGACGAGATCCTTCACGCGGGTCTGGCGGCCCGTGAGCACGAGCTTCTCGAGTTCGCGATGGGCATTGAGCAGCACTTCTGCCGCGGGGGCCTCGAATGCCACACGGCCCTTGGTGCCGATGACGGTATCGCCGAGGTGGATGCCGCGGCCGATGCCGAACCGACCGCCGATGGCTTCCATTTTCTCGATCAGCGCAACGGGACGCAGCTGCTCGCCATCGAGGCTGGAGGGAACCCCCTTCTCGAAGCCGATGGTGTGCCGTTCCGGTGCCTGCGGGTTCGAGAACGCGTCGCGGGAAAGCACCCAGGCCTCATCGGGAATGCTGCCATCGGAGGTCAGCGTTTCCTTGCCGCCGATCGTGACGCCCCACAGGCCCCTGTTGATGGAGTAGGCAGCGCCATGCGGGGGAATCGTGAGCTTCCGGTCCTCGAGATACTTGAGCTGTTCCGGCCGCTTGAATGCGCGGTCCCGCACGGGTGCAAGGATCGTCAGCTCCGGCGCGAGCGTGCGCAGGGCCACTTCGAATCGCACCTGGTCGTTGCCGGCCGCCGTGCAGCCATGGGCAACGATCTTCGTGCCGAGCTTGCGCGCCCATTCGGCAATCGTCTGGGCCTGCATGACCCGCTCGGCACCCACGCACAGCGGATACAGCTGGCCGCGGCGGATGTTGCCCATCACCAGGTATTTCAGCACCTGGTTGAAATAGCCGTCGCAAGCCGAAACCAGGATGTGGTCCTGCGCGCCCAGTTCACGGGCCCGACGATCCAGGACTTTCGCTGCGTCCGCGCTGATGCCGCCGGTATCGACGGTAACGGTGATGACGGGGCGGCCATACGTTTCCTTCAGCCACGGCACGCAGAAGGACGTGTCCAGGCCGCCGGAGAACGCAAGCAGGATGGGCTCGGAGCCCGCTGGAATGGTATCGCTCATGATTTTTGGAAAGATCTAGACGTTGAAGACTGCACGAAGACGGTCGATAAGCTTGCGCTGGTCACCGACGTCCTCGGTGGCGATGAAGATGGTGTCATCGCCGGAAATGGTGCCGGCAACGAAGGGCCAGCGGGCCTTGTCGATCGCGACCGTGACGCTCTGGGCCGAGCCGGTCATGGTCTTGAGCACCGTCAGCGACGGACCTGCCGTCCGCAACTCGAGAACAAACCCTGCGACCGCGGCGAAGGGGTCGACGGGAACCAGGTCATCCGGGTCGGGGACGATGTAGCGGTCGCCCGCCTTGGCCACGCCGAGTTCGCGCAAGTCCCGGCTGACGCTGGATTGCGTTGCCTCAAATCCTTGTTTCTTCAGGACTTTTACCAGTTCTTCCTGGCTGTGCACGCGCGCTTCCCGCAGGATCTTCAAGATCGCGGCACGGCGCTGCACGGGTTGTTGGGGCTGGGTCTGCATAAAGTTGCGCGGATTCTGCATAAATATGCATGTGGGGTCAAGCGCGATTTTGTCGTTTGCGGCAGGTAGGCTTGGGTCATGACTGACAACCTCGACTCCGCCCGCAAGCTCCTCGCCCTGGCCCAGAGCGGCCTGCATTTCACCCAAGACCCTTACGACAGGGAGCGATACGAGGAGGTGGCGCGGCTCGCGAGCCAGCTCATGGCAACGCAGTCGAACGGTGCTGGCGTCAGTCCCGATGCGTTGCTTGAGCTCTGGCGGCAGGACAAAGGCTACGTCACGCCCAAGATCGAAGTGCGCGGCGCCGTGTTCCGGCAGGAACAGGGTCAGGATCGGGTGCTGCTGGTGCGGGAGCGGGTCGACGGCAAGTGGACGCTGCCCGGCGGCTGGGCGGACGTGAACGAAGGCCCGCGGCAGGCGATCGAGAAGGAAATCCGGCAGGAGTCAGGCTTCGAGGCCAGGGCGGCGAAGCTCGCGGCGGTCTACGACAAGCAGCAGCATGCCCATCCGCCGTCGCTGTTCCACACGTGGAAGCTCTTTTTCATCTGCGACATCACCGGCGGGGCGCCGGCCGTGAGCCTGGAAACGGACGCCGTCGAGTTCTTTCCGCTCGATGGGCTTCCCGAGCTTTCTTTGCCTCGTACGTTGCCGGCCCAGATCCTCAGGATGCAGCTGCATCATCACAACCGCGCGCAGCCCACCGAGTTCGACTGACCCCGGACTTCAGGCAAGGAGTTCCAGCAGGAGGTCGGCGTAAAATCCGGCCCACGCACAGGCCACCATCAGCACCAATCCCGGCAGGATCGCAAACGCGTAACGGCGATCGCCCAGGCTGAACGCCACCACGATCTTGCTCAGGGTGTTGGTGGTAAAAGCGATAAGGATGGCGATCACTGCAAGCCGCACACTGACATTGCCGTTGGCACCCACGGAGGCAGCGGACACCGCAGGTGCATGGGCATCGGCGAAGCCTGCGAAGCCCGACGCCAGCAGCAGCCCGTTCGAGCCCAGCCAGGCTGTCAGCCATGCCGAGACGAGCAGCGTTAGTCCGACGACCGCGACGAAGATCAGCGCTTCTTTCGGATCGAAAGGACGGCCACCCAGCTCTGCCTGTGGATCCTTGTCACGTACATTGCGCAACGTGAAGAGGGCGCCATAGACCAGCGCGGCGATGCCGGAAGCGATGAGCGGAATGTAAAGTTCCCGCAGCACTGTCATGCTCGTGAGACCCACGACGAGAAACAGCTTGAGGACGGTGGTTACGGAAGACAGCGCGGCACCTGCGACGGCCCCGTTGCGTAAAGCGGGTTGGGCTTTGGCTCGCGTACCCATGGCGCCGATGGTCGCCGTGCTTGATACGAAGCCGGAGAAGAAGCCCGCAACGGCGAGGCCCAGCTGGGCGCCCAAAGTCCGGTAAGCAACGTAGCCCGCCGCATTGATGGCCATGACGAAGATCGACAGCGTCCACAGCTTGCGCGGGTTGATGACTTGCCAGGGGTCGATGGTCCGGTCCGGCACCAGCGGCAGGATCACCAGGGCTGCCGCCGCCAGGATGAGTGCATCATGCAGTTCCTGGTCGGTCAGGACGTTCTGCACGAAGTCATGCATGCGGCTGCGTGCCGCGAGGATGATCGCGACGATCACCGCCACACCGGCTGCGAGCGCAGGCTGGCGAGTGGCCCAGGCACCGAGCAGGAACGTCGTGATGAGTGCGATCTCCGTCGTCATCCCGGGATCGCGACCGCGGGTGCGCTGATAGCCCACGACGACCATCAGACCGATCGTTAGGCCGATGGCGATCAGCGTGAGTTCGCCGATGGTCAGCGCGACGGCGCCAGCGAGGGAAGTAAGGGTAAAGGTGCGAACACCGGCGACCTGGCGGTCAGGGCCCTGGCCCTTGTTGCGTTCGCGTTCGCTGCCGATCAGCAGTCCGAGGCCGAGCGCTGCTGCGAATCCGATGACATTGAGGGCCGGCGCTTCCATTGCCCCATGGTAGCGGACTCGTTGCTACTTGCGATCCTTGACCCAGACCTCTTTCAGATGGCCGAGCGCCAGAGTGCGAATGTTCTGCACGGGGTTCTTCTCCCACGTGAAGCAGGGCGGATCGCGCCGCAGCATCGGCCAGTGCTCGGTACGCAGGATCTGCTCGAGATAGGCGAGGCTGCTGCGGATCGCATCCATGTAGGGATTGCGGCCGTTGTACAGCACTTCGAGCGAGTGATAGGCGCCGGCGAACTCGCCATCGAGCCGGGTCTTCATCACGTCCTCGAAAAACTCCGGTGTCGTGCGCAGCAGGTCCAGCCCTGAGCTGTAGAGCACACTCGTGTTGCCTTCCTCGTCAGTCGTCAGCGCAATGCCACCGAGGACGAACTCGGGGTACAGGCGGTCGCGGCATTTCTCGAGGTAGCAGCGGTCCGACATCTGCGCGATGAGATCGCCTGTGCCGACGAGATGCCCGAGCTTGCGGTCGAGCGGATCATCGAGACGGATCTGGTCGAACTGCACTTCGTACCCCGTGAAGTGCACGATCTGGGTTGCCACCGGCACCCACTCGGCCATGCCTACCGTCGACAGGTAGCGGGCGAGAAACTGGGCACTCCGGCTGACGTGGCTCTTCGTGAACTCGGCGCCATTGCGATGCGTGGCGTCGTCGGTCTGGCGAATGTAGCCCGCATCATGAAAGAGGGCTGTCACCACGCCGAGGATCGCGCGCTCGGGCCCGAGTTTTTCTTCAGGCGGCTGCGTGCGCTCGTAACCGACCATGAGCCTGGCCGCAGCCAACGTGCCATCGAGGGAATGCTGGAGGTCGTGATAAACGGTGTCGCAACCGTAGAAGCCGGGAAACTGGCCGGTGAACAGGCGCTCGAAATCGCGGAACGCCATCTCGAGCCGGTCGAACGAAAAGCCTGGCCAGGTTTGTACAAACAGTTCCTGCACCGCCCGCATTACCGCAGTCGGGGAACTTACTTGCACCGTGTTCGTGACGTCGTAGTCACTGCGCCGGTACTGCATGCTTTTCTCGATTCGTCCTGCCAAAGCCTTGATAGTGGATCGAGTCTAGCGCTTGCAGGCCATTTGTCCATGTCGCCAAAAGCACGCAGCGCGAATCTGGGATGGGGTTGACGTTAGTTTTCCCGCGCTGTCGGGAAGCTTTACAGGAAACGCCTGTTTATCGGCGTGTAGCTGACGAAACACGGTTGGGGGTTTGGATGACTCCAGCCGGTCGGCTATCGCGGCCGCACTGCGGATTTCTCCACGAATCCGCTTTCGCAGGCGTTGCACGGAGATACGTAGTAGTAGTCTCCCTTCTCTGAAGTGCCCACGATCGCGACTTCCGTATCGCCGGGATAACGCGCCACGAAGCTCGCTCCTGCCTCCGGAATCGAGAGCAGGCGCGTGATGGTCACCAGCGTGTACAAGCCGTGAATGGAGTCGGCGAAGTTGACCCGGTGGCCACGGACCTCGACATGGCTTTTCCCGTAAGCGCTGCCGTTCCATACGTAGTACCAGGTCTCCACGCAGTCGCTATTGGCAGGCGCGCAGCCAACACGAAGCGTGCCGTACTGCCCCGGGGAGACGCTGACAACGCTTAACGCTTCCATCGTCCGTGCATCGATCCCGCCAATCTCGCGCCACGCTCCCTCCTGCAGCTGATACAGCGGGGTGGGACACCCAAGGCTGCCGCAGGAGAAAACGCTGAACGCATTCTCGCAGGTGACGTTGCCTGCAAGGGGAAACGTCATTTCCTGCTGACCATCGTCATTGACGTCCAGTTCCCAGATGGCCGACTCGGGGTCTGCGATCAGCGTGCCCCCTGCTTCGCGACAGGTCTGCGACGATGACTTAAGTGACTCCACGACAAACCCGGGGCATTGCTGCGCGTCCGGCATTACCTCCCGATTGATCGCGTCGAGACACGCCGACACGGCGATGCCCTTTGCAAGCGCGGGTTTTGAGGTGTCTGTTTCGGCAGCCAGGGATGCAGCTCCCGCAAGGAAGAACACAATGGAAAACTGCGCGCATCGCTTCATGCTTGCTTGCTCCGGCTTTGTATCGAACTAACCGCACCCGGTCCGTACAACCTGTATGTCGGAGGCACGCGCTACTTCCTCGCGCTTTGACGCTTAAGCGGATACTTCCAATTGAGCAGCCGGTCGTCGGCAGTTACCAGCGTCGCGCCCAAGGCTACGGCACTGGCCGCGATGAACCGATCGGCGGGATCCGGGTGAAGGTCGAGACTTGCTGCAGCGAGGGCAATGTCTCCTGTCAGCGGAACTTCCGTGACGCCACTTTCCAGAAGCGCAGCCCGCAATTCGCTGGTGGGCATGAGGGCGTCGAGGCGACCCTTGGATATCAACAGAGCGATCTCCCAGAAGGTGATTGAACAGACTGCCAGCTCTTCGGCTGCCAACGCTTCATCGCACAGAAGGCGGCTTCGCTTGCCCAGCAGCGTTGATTCGGTTGCAAACCAGATGACCGCGTGCGTATCGAGCAGCGCAATCACCGCAGCGCTTCCCAGTCCGTGTCCACGGGAGACACGATGTCCCCCTTGATCAGCAGCTTGTCTTTCCAGACTCCAGAAACTTTCCTGGTGGGGGCACGATGGGGACGAAGTTCCGCAACCGGCTTGCCGTTCTTGGTTACCAGCAGTGATTTTCCGGTACGCGCCACTTCATCCATAAGTGACAGGCACTTGGCTTTGAACTCGGAGGCCTTGATGCTTTGCATGGCTGTGACCGGCAATATGACCATAGGATATGACCATGGTCAGGATAACATTGTTCCGACCTGACCTGCAGGATCAGTCCTCGTCGGCGAGGGTCTTGAGGTCGATGCCCAGTCGTTTGAGTCGCGTACGCAACACAGGCCATTCCTCCTTAAGGAACCGGTTGCGTTCGCGTTTCAGCAGGATTTCGCGCACGCCCTTGACCAGCACAAGGCCTTCGCCGCGCAGCTTCTCCGTCAGCCCCTCCCGCGAGAGTTCCCTGTAAACCTTGGAGACAGTCAACGGGTTGACCTGGTAGTCGCCTGCCAGCTGCCGCACTGAAGGCAACATCTCTCCTTCCGGATAGGTGCGGTCGATGATCCGGCCGACGAGCTGATCAAGGAGCTGCCGATAAATCGGCACGTCATCGGTCCACTGGGGCTGGGTCGCTTTCTTCATGGGTGCCTACGATAGCTTGACTGCCGGCCCCGCGTCGATGTA
>JANNNQ010000127.1:0-3181 GCA_031398625.1 Pseudomonadota bacterium | reverse complement strand
GGCGACGGTCTTCGTGATCGGCAGGTAGCAGAGTCCGGCGTTTGCGCAGCCCTGGTAGGTCACCTTGAGATCGAACGTGCCAGTTGAGCCCGCGGCGCGAGCGACCGGGACGGTGCCTTCGAGCAGCTCGTAGTACACCTCGCTGTCGCCGAAGAATTCATCGGTGTGCGCCTTGCCATGCGGCAGCAGCGGAGCCCCCAGCTGTACGGTCTGGCTGTCGGTCGCGACGCTCACGCGGTGCTTGTACAGGTAGTAGTCCTCCGCAATGACCCAGGTCAGCTCGACAGTGTCTGGCCGGGTCATGACTGCGGTGAAGCGGAAAGCCTCGTCCGGCGGCAGGAAATCATCCTGGGCAGCTGGTTGACCTGCGGGCTCCGGACCCAGGAGTCCGCCTCCCGCTCGCGGCGCGGATTGACCCAGTAACCCGCCGACGCTTCCACCACTCCCTGCATCATTGCTGGTCGCGGGCAAGGCCACGCTCGTCGTCCAGGTGGTCGGTGGGTAGCAGAGGCCCGCGTCAGCGCAGCCCTGGAATTTCAGCCGGAGATCGAGCTTCTGGGGTCTGGCTCCGGTGACTTCGAGCGGAACCGGAAACTCGGCGCTGCCCCGATAGATCTCCTGGTCACCAAAGAATTCGTCGTTGTGATTCTCGCCTTTCGGCCAGCCGGGCGTTCCGAGCCTGGTTCCGGGGGTTGCGCTCTCGAACCCAAGCCGGTGCTTGTAAAGATAGTGTCCGGGCACGATCCGCCAGGTGACTACAACGTTGTCGCCGACGATGCGGGCGGAATGGTGGAACACCTGTTCCGGAGGCAGGAAGTCGTCGGCTGCGGCAGCCGGACCCGCGGCTCCCAGCAGCAGGGTGAGCAGCGCCGCCCACCGGGGCAGATTCGAAAATGCAGCCATCGAAAAACGCATGCCAAGCCTCTGATCAAGCGGGTCTGGATGAGACACCGGCACTCTGCCCGACCCCACCGCAACAACGCTCGCTACCACCGCACACTAACGATCTGCTGCAAAACCCTTGGCCATGGCCTGTTCACCCCGGTCAAGGACAACCCCGGTCAAGGTCAGCCATTCTTATACCCTGCTACTGATTGCCATGCTCTCCGGAAGTTCGTGCGGGTAGGGAGCATGAACCCGTCTTGTCCAGGCTGCCAGAAGGGTCCCGAGCACCGGTTTCCCCCCAGCAGGGCGATTATGTCGAACCCGAAAGCGCTCTGCCCCTTGAATTTCAAAGTTTCTCCCCTAAGATTAGCAGCCGCCAGGGGTGAGTGCTAACACACCCCGGCCGTCCGCAAAACCGAATTCCATCAACCAGCTTTCCATCGGGGTTACTGCCATGGCTGAGAAACTGAAAATCCGTCCGCTTCACGACCGCGTGATCATCAAGCGTCTTGAGGAAGAGCGCACCTCCCCAGGTGGCATCGTGATCCCGGACTCGGCAACCGAAAAGCCCATCAAGGGCAAGGTGATTGCTGTCGGCAAGGGCAAGATCCTGGAGAGTGGTGAAGTGCGCGCCCTTGACGTCAAGGTCGGCGACAACATCCTCTTCGGCAAGTACAGCGGCACCGAGGTCAAGGTCGACGGCGATGAGCTTCTCGTGATGCGCGAGGAAGACATCATGGCCGTGATCGAGAAGTAATCGATCGGCCCAGATTCTGACTGAATCCCTTGATTATTGTTAAATTTTTTTAGAGGTCCAAGACATGGCTGCCAAAGAAGTACGTTTCAGTGATGACGCCCGCTCGCGCATGCTGCGCGGCGTCAACATTCTCGCCAACGCCGTCAAGGCGACCCTCGGCCCCAAAGGCCGCAACGCGGTGCTCGAGAAGAGCTTCGGCGCCCCCACCATCACGAAGGACGGTGTGTCGGTCGCAAAGGAAATCGAGCTCAAGGACAAGTTCGAGAACATGGGCGCGCAGATGGTGAAGGAAGTCGCTTCCAACACCTCCGACGAGGCCGGTGACGGCACCACCACCGCCACCGTGCTGGCCCAGGCCATCGTGCGGGAAGGCGCCAAGGCCGTTGCCGCCGGTGCCAACCCGATGGACCTGAAGCGCGGCATCGACAAGGCGGTCGAAGCGGCGGTCGAGGAGCTGAAGAAGCTCTCCAAGCCCTGCAAGGACCAGAAGGCAATCACGCAGGTCGGCACGATTTCCGCGAACTCCGACGAGTCGATCGGCAAGACGATCGGCGATGCAATGGAGAAGGTCGGCAAGGAAGGCGTGATCACCGTTGAGGAAGGCTCGGGCCTCCAGAACGAGCTCGATGTCGTCGAAGGCATGCAGTTCGACCGCGGCTACCTCTCGGCGTACTTCATCAACAACCAGCAGACCCAGACGGCCGAGCTCGACAACCCGTACATCCTCCTGTACGAAAAGAAGATCTCCAACGTCCGTGAAATGCTGCCCCTGCTCGAAGGCATCGCGAAGGCCGGCCGGCCGCTGCTCGTCGTCGCGGAAGACGTCGAAGGCGAAGCGCTGGCGACCCTCGTCGTCAACACGATCCGTGGCATCGTCAAGGTTGCCGCCGTCAAGGCTCCGGGCTTCGGCGACCGCCGCAAGGCCATGCTGCAGGACATCGCCGTACTCACCGGCGGCGTCGTGATTTCCGAGGAAGTCGGTCTGTCGCTTGAAAAGGCAACGCTGAATGACCTGGGCGAAGCCAAGAAGATCGTCGTGGACAAGGAAAACACCACGATCATCGATGGCAAGGGCAAGAACACCGAGATCAAGTCCCGTGTCGAGCAGATCCGTCGCCAGGCTGAGGAAGCCACTTCGGACTACGACAAGGAGAAGCTGCAGGAGCGCGTTGCCAAGCTCTCGGGCGGCGTTGCCGTGATCAAGGTCGGCGCTGCCACCGAGATCGAGATGAAGGAAAAGAAGGCCCGCGTCGAAGACGCGCTGCACGCAACCCGTGCGGCCGTGGAAGAAGGTGTGGTGCCCGGCGGTGGCGTGGCCCTGATCCGCGCACAGCGGGCGGTCGAGAAGCTCGAAGCGCTGAACGAGGACCAGGCTTTCGGCATCCGCATCCTGGCCCGTTCGATCGAAGAGCCGCTGCGCCAGATCGTCACCAATGCGGGTGAAGATGCAGCCGTCGTCCTCGCCAAGGTGAAGGAAGGCAAGGGCACCTACGGTTACAACGCTGCCACCAGCAAGTATGGCGACATGCTCGAGATGGG
>JANNNQ010000105.1:0-2004 GCA_031398625.1 Pseudomonadota bacterium | reverse complement strand
GATCCGGCGGCCAACGAAGCGGCGATGGAGAAGGTGCGCCAGGACAAGCTGCGCGAAGTGACCGACGGCTGCGACGGCACCTGGGTCGCCCATCCGGCGCTGGTGCCGATCGCCAAGGAGATATTCGACAAGCACATGCCGCAGGCAAACCAGTACGGCCGCCAGCGGCCCGATGTGAACTTCGGCGCGGCGGACCTGCTTGATTTCAAACCCGAGGCGCCGATCACCGAGGCCGGACTGCGCAACAACATCTCGGTGGGAATCCAGTACCTCGGCGCCTGGCTCGCGGGCAACGGCTGCGTCCCGGTCTTCAATTTGATGGAAGATGCGGCCACCGCCGAGATCTCGCGCTCGCAGATCTGGCAGTGGATCCGCTCCGAGAAGGGCAAGCTGGACGACGGCCG
Source organism: Pseudomonadota bacterium (assembly GCA_031398625.1). Taxonomy (GTDB): domain Bacteria; phylum Pseudomonadota; class Gammaproteobacteria; order Steroidobacterales; family Steroidobacteraceae; genus CAIUGU01. The sequence goes on along the minus strand of JANNNQ010000105.1, from coordinate 1,600 downwards.
CAAGGTCACCGCCGCGCTGTTTCGCGAGTTGCTCGCCGATGAGCTGCCTAAAGTCAGGGCTTACCTCGGCGAAGAAGCCTGGAAATCCGGCAAGTACGAGGCCGGTGCCAAGCTCTTCGAGCAGATCACCACCGGCGACTACGTCGAGTTCCTTACGCTTCCTGCCTACGGCCAGATCGACTAGCCCGAGGACAGTCGGCGGCTAGGAGAATTCCGCGATTACCGGCGCGTGGTCGGAGGGCCGCTCGAGCTTGCGCGGCGCCTTGTCGATCGTGCTGGCGGTGCAGCGTTGTGCCAGCGCAGCGGTCACCAGGACGTGGTCGATGCGAAGGCCGGCGTTGCGGCGAAAGCCCAGCATCCGGTAGTCCCACCAGGAGAAACTCTTCTCCGGCTGCTCGAACAATCGGAACGAATCCTTCAGGCCCAGCGCGGCGAGCGCCTGCAGGGCAGCGCGCTCTGATTCCGAAACCAGAATCTGGCCTTCCCAGGCCTTCGGGTCGTGCACGTCGCGGTCTTCGGGGGCGACGTTGAAATCGCCCGCCACCGCGAGAGCCTGGTGGCGCGCCATCTCCGCGCTCAGGTAGTCCTTCAGCGCCGCGAACCAGCGCAGCTTGTACGCATACTTCTCGGAGCCGACGGACTGGCCGTTCGGGCAGTAGACGCAGACGACACGGACGCCGGAGGCGGTTGCGGCGATGACCCGCTTGTGGTCATCGGCGAATCCCGGCATGCCGGTGCTCACGTCGGACAGCGCGCTGCGCGAAAGGATGGCGACGCCGTTGTAGGTCTTCTGTCCGGAGAACGCGCACTGATAGCCCACGGCCTCCAGTTCGGCGCGCGGAAATTTCGCGTCCTCAAGCTTCAGCTCCTGCAGGCAGACGATGTCGGGAGCCGCTTGCGCGAGCCAGTCGGTCAGATGCGGCAGCCGGACCTTGAGCGAATTGACGTTCCAGGCCGCGATTTTCACGCAGGGATCATGCCGTTGTGCCTGAGCAGGGCGTCGACGTTCGGCTCGCGCCCGCGGAAGGCGCGAAATGAATCGGCCGCAGGCCGGCTGCCGCCCACCGCCAGGATCTCGTCGCGGAACTTGCCGCCCGCTCGCGGATTCAGCACGCCTTCTTCTTCGAACAGGCTGTACGCATCCGCCGAGAGCACTTCGGCCCACTTGTAGCTGTAGTAGCCCGCGGCATAGCCGCCGGCAAAAATGTGGGAAAAGCTGTTCGGAAAGCGGTTCCAGGCGGGCGGCACGAGCACCGCCACCTCGCGCCGGACTTCGGCGAGCAGATCCAGCACGGTTCGGGCGGACTCCGGCTCGAACTCCGAATGCAGCCGCATGTCGAACAGCGAGAACTCGATCTGGCGCAGGGTGGCCAGCCCCGACTGAAAATTCTTCGCCGCCAGCATCTTGTCGAACAGCACGCGCGGCATCGTATCTCCGGAATCCACGTGCCGGGTCATGTGCTTCAGCACATCCCATTCCCAGCAGAAGTTCTCCATGAACTGGCTCGGCAGCTCCACTGCGTCCCACTCCACTCCATTGATGCCGGAAACCCCGAGATCCTCGACGCGCGTCAGCAGGTGGTGCAACCCGTGGCCGAAC
>JANNNQ010000092.1:0-10247 GCA_031398625.1 Pseudomonadota bacterium | reverse complement strand
GACATCGCCATCCATTTCCACCCCGTCGACATGCTCCATCCGGAGAAGATCAACTGGAGCTGGATCAAGGACTTGCCACACCCGTGGCTCATTGTCGACGACGCGCACGTCAACCTCGAGAACTGCGCTCCGATGCTCGCGGAGCTCATGGAAATCGGCGGGACTGGTAGCACTGATCGGAATGCCTGTAATGACCACCTTGCCGGCGCTGCGCACCGCGTGAATGCTCTGGAGGATCGTGTCGCCCTTGGCCGCGCAATCGATGGCCATGTCGACACCACGCTTGCCGGTGTCGTTGAGAATCTGGCGAACGGCATCTATACCGGTTGGGGTACGCCCGAAAACAACGCGAAAATACGCAACAGCCGTAAGGCGCTGAACGACGCCTATTACTTTGTGGATACCCCGGAAATGCTCGCCGAAGTCTGGTCGCGGATTGAAAAAAATCCCCCCGATCTGCTAAAAATCTATCTTCTGCACAGCGAGAGACACGCAGAACTGGTACGAAGCGACGGATTCGGAGACAAAGGGATTGATCCGAAATTAGTCCCGGAAGTCGTGAAACGCGCCCATGCCATTGGCCTTCGCGTCTATGCCCACGTCGAAACCAACGCCGATTTCCGCGTCGCGCTAAACGGTGGCGTAGATGGCTTCGCGCACCTGCCCGGATACTCCCTTTCGATGAAGTTGGTCGTCGAGCTGGCGGGAGTCATGTCGCCTGGCAAGCCCAGCTTCGAGTAGCCGGCAGTCGTCAGGAAGTCACGCTGCCCGCCTTCCTTGCCAACCAGGACGTTCGAGCCGGCAATGTTTGCTCCGCCTGCGAGATCGAAGCAGATGAACGGAACCTTGCCGGCGCCTGCCTGGATATCGCACTCCGCCGGCACCTTCAATGCCTCGAGGTCAGGAGACAGTGCATGGCTGTTCCGGGCGAACAGCCCCAGCAGCGTCGGTGCCACCACCGTTGCCGCACCGGTCATGAACCCCTGTGCGAGAAAGTCGCGACGCGTTACCGGCCGCTTGTGGTCCGGGTGCTTGAGCGGTTCGTTCAGCGCCAGGTTACGGCGTTTGCCTCTGCGAATCATGACTGTATGCCTCTCAAACCTGAATGCAGATGGTTACTGAACCAGCGTGACCGAGTTGCCCACCGCCGCCGCGCAGACGGCCTTGATCACTGTCCGTGTCCGGGCAGCATCGCAGGCCGAGGAGCACAGCTTCGTGGTGATGAGGGAGTTGAGTTCGGTCGCCACGTCCGCGCGCACCGGATCGGAATCGAGCTGCTGCAAACCGAGCGTCCTGTCGAGCAGCGGATTGATGACCTGGTTGCGGCCACCCGCATTTGCAAGGTCGGCAGTGGTCACGTCGAATCCCCAGAACTGGTTCCGCCGGGTGGCATCCTCCACCAGGGCACTGCAATAGGCGATCGACAGCTGGGCGAGCGCGACCTGGTGCGACGCCAGGAAGCCCTGGAAGTTCTCGCTGGTCGGCATCTGCTGCTTGACGTTGAGGTACGTGTTCTTGACGCTCGTGACGTTCGGGCTGATTCCCGTGATCGCCGCCAGCGTCGCCTGCATTTCCTCGAATGTCCGCACACCGATGGTCGACGGCCGCGGCACGTTGGCGACCGCCGGCTGGATGGCCGTGGGATCGGACGAACACACCCTGGAGTTCGCACCCAGCTGGTCGAAGCACAGGAAGAACTCATCGAACTGGGGCCCCTTCTCCAGCGCGAGGATCGTGCCCACCGTTGACAGGGACTGCCCTGCAGCCGCGGTATACAGCGAATCAGTGATCGTCGTGTCCAGGTTGCGGTATGCCTGGCCGGTGACCGGCTCCGCGCCGTTCATCCCGATGCGCATTCCCCGGATCGGGATGTTGCCCGGCGTAGCCGTGGGGCTCAAGCTGATGAAGCTCGGGCTGTTGAACAGGTACGCATGGCTGTCGTACTGGCTGACCTCGAAGACGATGTAGCTCTGCGGCACGTTCACCAGATGGCTCACGCTGAACAGCAGGAAGTATTTCTGGCCCACGCCGGCTTCGAAGTTCTGCTGGATCTGCGTCGGCGTCAGCGCCCGGTTGTGGATGGCCACCAGGCGCAGCGTGCCCTGCCACTGCCGGTTGCTGCTGACCTCGTTGCCCAGCACGAACGCGAAGGTATCGTCCCAGTCGCCCAGCGTGCCGCCGCTGCCTTCGGAATCGCCGGTGAACTCGCCGTTCACATAGATGCGGCGACCGGTGACCGGGTTGAACGTGACGACCACATGCTGCAGGGAGGCCTGGAGATCCTCGTCCGCATCGGCGGTCGAGAGCGCGGGGGAACCGTTGGCATTGGTCCCGCTGCTCCGTCCAAAGGCATCGTAGTTGTACATCGTCTGGCCGAGCGTGAAGTTGCGGACGTTCGTGCCACCGGAGTACCCGATGATATGAGCGTCCTCCTGGGTCACGTTGGCGGGCACTACCCAGCCCTCGATCGAGTACTCGCCGGTTGCCGTGATCAGGTCGTGAAGCTTCCGGCTGGCCGCGGTCGAGCCCTGGGCCTTGCCGTTGACGACCTGGATGCCCCAGCCACCCACCCAGCTCCAGTCCGCCCCGGAGAGCGTGAGATTCAGCGCCGGTTCGACGCCGCTCGTGTCATAGGCGATGTTGCCGGTGCCTGTCTTGAACTCGTAGAGCGCCACGACATTCGTGTCATAGCGGTTGCCGCCGCTGGCAACGGTGCCGTCGTAGAGTGTGAGTGCCTTGCTCAGGAACAGCGACGGGTCAACCTGCGTCGGCAGGATCGCGGAACTCAGCGTCTGGATGGCCGCCTGCATCGTGTTGGCGTTGGCCGCACAGTCGCCCCAGCAGTTGTGGAACTCGCTGCGCAGCCGCACGACGAAGCGCGACTGGGCAACGCTGTCGAGGTTCATCTTTGTCAGCGCAGCCGCGTAAGCCTCGTTGATGTTGCTGGAACCAAAGAAAGGCTGTTGCTGGGTCGCCGACTGCGAGCTATGGCAGCCGGCGCAGTTTGTGACCAGCAGGTTGTGGACCGCCGTGAACTCGGGAGGCGGGTTGGCAGGGAAGCTCTTGCTCGACCCCGGATCCTTGATCGGTGGTGCGGTCAGCTGGATGGTCCGGCCAGCACCACTCTGCGTGACGCTGGACCAGTCCGAGATCCAGCGGGTGAGGATGGCGCCGCAGCTCGCATTGTCTGCGAGCCAGCAGTTGTGGCCACCCACGACCTTGGTGACGATCCGCGAATCAGCCGGCGACGGCAGATTGGCCACCGTCAGCGCCTGTGAGTAGGCCAGGTTCACATCGTCCATGCGGGCGAAATTGGGCAGCTGACCGGCCGCTCCATGACAGGAACCGCAGCGGTTGTCTGCCTTGATGTTGTCCCATACGTTGATCTTGAACGCCTGGATGTCGGCGGTGGCCGGTACCGGCCCCGTATAGCTGGAGGGCTGGCTAGGCGCCGATGTCACCGGGTTCTGTGCGGTTTCTGCTCCCCCGCCACACGCCGCCAGGGCCGCGAAGGCCGAGACGAGGGCGAACAGGCGAAACAGTCTGGACGGTCGAGTACGCATCATGATTTGCCTCTCTCCTCAATCGCCCCGGCAGTACACGGCAGCTTCGGCAAACACCCTTTTCAGGTTGTAGTTGCTGCTGCGGAACACGCCGACGATCCGGTCCACTTCGCCGCGGTCGGCACCATCGCTCGGCGACCGGAAGCAGACGTTCCTGAAGACCTTCTCCACCTGGCACTCGGCGAAGGCATCGCTGCTGGCCAGTTCGACGCCAAGCGACTTGGCACCCTGACCCCTGCCAGGCAGCCCCGACGCCCAACCCAGCAAGGTGTTCTGTCCGGCGCGCCAGTAATTGTCCCAGTGGTCATCGGGAGTGATGTAGCCGGTCTTGAAGTTGTCGGGATTGATCAGGTACTTCGGGTGTACCTGGCCCTGTGTATAGACCAGCCGCCCGCTGGTCTCGTCGAAGTTGTAGTACGCGAAGGCCTGCGCCATCGGATCCATGCCGCTGTGGCAGCCCACGCAGTTGTTCAGGAAGATGCGGCTGTCGCCACCCGGGCTGCGCGTGACATCCTGGCGGATCCGGTCCGGCGGACGCGACGTGTCATGCACCTGCTCCAGGTCACGGCACATGTGATTCAGCAGCGTGAAGCGGAACATCGCGCGGTTGGTGCCGAGGATGAAGAAAGCCTGCGACGCAGCACGGGACGTGATGACTCCGGCTGTCGCCGCCGGCGGAATGCCGTTCAGCGACGACTGGGTGGTCTGCTGCAGGACCGTCCGCAGGTCCACGTGATTGTCTTCGAGGTACTGGTAGTGATCGTTGTTGGCAGGAGAATATGCCGGAGCGCCGCCGCTCGCCGCGGTATAGAGAATGTCTTCGGAGAGCACAGAGCTGAACGGGATGTCATCGCGCACCATGCCGATGACAGTCGCGGTGTAGTCATTGAGGGGCGCGAACACCGTCTGGTCCCGGTTCGTCCACGGGGTCGCGAAGTTCTTGAGGGTGACGTTGTAGAACGGACTCGACTCCGGACGTGTCCGGTCGATCGCGAGCGTCGCCGCATTGAGTGCGCCAGCCGTATCGTTCGTACCGCTGATCATCGCTGCCATGGCGTTGAGCGTTGCATCGGACGGCGGCGTACCGACGAGGCGATCGTGGATACGCTTGGCCTGGTCACGCGGCGCAGCCTGCAAGGGCTGGACGATGGAACCCAGCAACAGTCCTGCGATGACCGCCCAGGTAACGCCGGCGCCGATTCCTGGCGCCGCAAACATTGGATGCCGCTGCATTCGCTCTCCTCCCGATATCCATTCTGTGGCGCATTCGCCGCAAGCCGTTGTCGCCACCCAAGTGCGTGAACTATACGAAGCAGAAATCACCGACCGCAGCTGTCTCATTGGTCCGACGTCGCGGCGCGGCGACAGATCGTTCGCGATACGGTCCACAGTTACGCTCGCGGCCGGAGAAAACCACGCAACAGACCCGCCTTCTGTGACAGCGTTAACGGATCGGAAGAATATGTCGCGTCGATCATGATGTCCTGCCTATGCGTTCCACCGGTCGGGCTGGTTTGCACCGGTCTTGACGGAATGCCCTGGCATCCGGAGTAGCGGAATGAATGAACCACTTCACCACTCGTCACGCCTGCTGAATCCGTTGCATCCAGTGCACGGATCGCGCATGACTTCGCGCGCGTGGCGGGGAGGCCTGCTTGCCGTACTGGCCCTTGCACTGCAGGCCTGCGGCGGAGGCGGTGACGGCAACGAGGTTGCGCTCGGCAGCGGCCAGGGTGCCGATCCGGTCGTCCTCGACTTCCCTGTTTTCTACGTCAAGCGTCCCGTACCGGATCCCATGGACCCCGCTACCGATGCACGAGAGCTCAGGACCTTCTCGATCGGTGCGGACCTGTTCATGAGGGATCGCGCCTCGCCCACCGCGACTGAGCGAAATCTGACCGCAGCCGAAACGGCGGGCCTGGGCGATGTGGCTGACGTCGACGTTTCCTACGACGGCAGGAAGGTCATCTTTGCCATGCGCGCCCGGTTCATCGAGGACGCTGACGAGGAAGACCAGCCGACCTGGAACATCTGGGAGTACGACATCACTACGAGCGCCCTGCGCCGCGTGATCGTCTCCGATACCACGGCGGAAGAGGGTCATGACCGCTTTCCGCACTACCTTCCTGACGGCCGCATCGTGTTTGCCTCGACCCGCCAGCGGCAAGCGAAGGCGATCCTGCTCGATGAGGGCAAACCGCAATACTCGGGCCAGGACGAGAACAACAACGAACCGGCCTTCGTCCTGCATGTAATGAATGCCGATGGCACCGACATCCACCAGGTCACCTACAACCAGAGCCACGATTTCGATTCCACCGTCCTTGCCAACGGCCAGCTGGTGTTCAGCCGCTGGGAAGGGGCGTTCGGTGCCGACCGCATCAGCCTGTACCGGATGAATCCCGATGGCACGGCGCTCGAGCTGCTCTACGGCTCACGCAGTCACGCCACCGGGTCGGCCAACAGCACGATCCAGTTCATGAGTCCGCGCGGCATGCAGAACGGACGCCTGCTGTCGCTGATCCGCCCCTTCGCGGATACCGATGAGGGTGGCGACCTGATCACGATCGATACCGGCAACTACGTCGAGAACACCCAGCCGACGTTGCCGAATGCCGGCGTCCTGTCAGGCCCGGCGCAGACCCGCGTGACAGCCACGGACATCCGCACGATCGAAGGCCCCTCGCCGGGTGGCCGCTATCGCTCCGCGTTTCCCCTGTGGGATGGCACCAACCGGTTGCTGGTGAGCTGGAGCCAATGCCGCCTGACCCTGAACGCCCGGATCGTCCCGTGTACCGCGGCAAATCTCGCGGACGTGACTGCGGTCCCTGCCCCGCCCCTGTATGGTGTCTACATCTATGACGTGGGCCAGAACACGCAGGCTCCCATCGTCGCGCCACAGGAAGGGATCATCTACACGGACGTGGTCGCAGCCGGCATCCGTACGCTGCCGCCGGTGATCCTCGACAAGACGAGTGGCATCGACCTCGATGCCGATCTGGTGGCGGAAGGCGTGGGCATCCTCCACATCAAAAGCGTCTTCGACGTTCTCGGCGTCGCCGCCCAGCCAGGGAGCACCACCGCCATCCCCGGGGGCATCGCCGCTGTCCGCAATCCACTGACCACGCCGGCGGCGCCCAGGCAGGCCCAGTTCCTGAGGCTCGAAAAGCCCGTATCGATCCCCGATGAGGATACGCTGGACCCTGACCTGCTCGACCAGGCCTTCGGACCGAATCGCGGCCTGGGGCTCAGGGACATCCTCGGCTACGCCCCGATCGAGCCGGATGGGTCGGTCAAGGTCAAGGTGCCCTCGAACGTGGCCTTTGTGATGAGCATTGTGGACAGCAACGGGCAGCGCGTGGGCAACCGCCATCAAAGCTGGCTGCAGCTGCGTCCCGGCGAAGTCCTCACCTGCAACGGCTGCCACAACCCCAACCAGAATCCGCCGCGTTCGCATGGCCGCAGCAACCTCTTCGCCAGCGCCAATGCGGGCGCCCCGGCTGATGGACTGTTCCCCGGCACGGATACGACACTCCAGGGAAATCCTGGCGAGACGATGGCGGAAACGCGCGGTCGCGTGATGTGCCCCATCAGTTCCGCCGTGGGCGGGGCGTGCAGTCCCGGTGTCAACCTGATCTTCAACGATCTCTGGACTGCCCCCGCACCGTCCAAGGTCGCGAGCTTCGATCGCTGCTATGCCGCCACCACGACAGATGTGCGTGACGACGTGGCGGACAATACCTCGACCCACCTGTGCGCATCGCGGCTCGACACCGCGGCACCCGTCACGACACAATGCAACCAGGCCTGGACCAGCCTGTGCCGGATCACGGTGAATTACGTGGCGCATCTGCAACCGCTCTGGGACAAGCCCCGGATTACCCTGGCCGTCGACGGCGTGACGGTGCTGGCGAACGATACCTGCACCACCTGCCATGCGCCCACCAATGCCATGGCGCAGGCCCAGGTGCCCGCGGCGCAGCTCGATCTGACCGGAGGGGCCTCGCCCGACAACGGCGAACAGCTCAATTCCTACCGCGAGCTGCTCTTCGGCGACAATGAGCAGGAGCTGGTCGGCGGAGTGCTGCAGGAACGTATCATTACCGTGATCAATCCCGTGACCAACCTGCCGGAGTTCCAGACCGTGCCGGTACCCGGCGGCCCGTCACTGGCTGCCGGCAACGCACGTGGCTCAAGGTTCTTCAGTGTTTTCACGACCGGCGGCACCCACAATGGCAGGCTGACAGTGGCCGAGATCCGGCTGGTATCGGAATGGGTCGACATCGGCGCCCAGTACTACAACGACCCGTTCGCGGTCCCGGTGAATTGATGACGTGCGGAAGTCTGTGGGCTGCAGGCGTCAGGCTGTGGGTGAGAGCAGGGGCCTTGGTCCTCCTGCAACTTGGCTTGCTCGCCTCCACCCACGCGGCGGAGGACTACGAAGTCGTCGTCGCGGACCCCTTCCTGGAACTGCATACGGGTCCCGGGCGCGGCTATCCCGTGTTTTACGTGATCGATCGCGGTACGACGGTGACGGTCCTTAAGCGTCGCACGGACTGGTTCAAGGTCAGTGGCGATCGGGGAACCGAAGGATGGGTACCGCGGCAGCAGATCCTGGCAACGCTTGGACTGACAGGCGATCCCGTCGACCTGCGTGAACCCTCCCGCGAGGATTTCGCCACGCGTCGCTGGGAAGCGGGCGTGATGGCGGGCGATTTCGGCGGCGCCAGCGTGATCTCCCTGCACGGTGCCTACGCATTCACGGACAGCCTGTCGGTCGAGCTGACGGGCTCCCAGATACTGGGCAATTTCTCCGACGGGTGGCTCGGAACGTTGAGCCTGGTCCATGTCTTCGTGCCGGAATGGCGGGTAGCACCCTACTTCACCCTGGGCACCGGGGTGATAATCACGGAGCCCAGGACGACACTGGTCCAGACCGAGGATCGCAACGACCAGATCGCCCATGTCGGACTGGGTGCAAGGGGATATCTGACGCGCCGCTTCATGGCGCGAGTCGAGTACCGCAGCAACGTGGTCCTCACGAGCCGCGATGACAACGAGGAAGTGGATGAATGGAAAGCAGGATTCGCCTTTTTCTTCTGACCGTTGCAGTCGCCACCGGGTTGCCCGGATGCGCGCTGTTCGGCCGGGATCGCCCCGCAGCCGAAGATGCCTCGGCTCCCGTGATGACGCCGGCGGAACAGCCCGTCATCCAGCCCGAAGTCGCGCGTCGTGAAGTCCAGCGGCCTCGCGTCGATACGGAGAACTTCGAGGCAGGCATCTTCGTCGGCATCCTCGGTATCGAGGACTTCGGCACCAACGCGGTATACGGAGCCCGCCTCGCGTACCACATCACGGAAGACTTCTTCGTCGAAGGCAGCATCGGGCAGAGCCGGGCCGGCAAGACGAGCTACGAGAACCTCTCGGGTTCCGCGCCGCTGCTCGTCGACAGCGAGCGTGACTATCGCTACTACACGCTGTCGGCAGGCTGGAACGCGCTGCCCGGCGAGATCTTCATCGGCCGCAATCGCGCCTACAACACGGCCCTCTACCTGATCGGCGGGGTCGGTAGTACGCAGTTCGGCGGTGACGATCTGTTCGCCGTGAATGCGGGTATCGGCTATCGGCTGCTGATCACTGACTGGACCGCCATCCATTTCGATTTCCGCGACCACATCTTCGATACCGATCTGCTGGGGGAAAGCAAGACTACCCACAACCTTGAAACGCATCTCGGCCTTACGATTTTCTTCTGAACACACTCCACCGCTGCCGGGCACCCTCGAGGAAACAGGAAATGGAAACCGCCACCCCACGCAAGTTCCGCACCGCCACCTACCGGGGCCTGGTCGCCAGCCTCGTGCTGGCCTGCACCGCGCTCACCGGCGCGAGCAATGGCCCGGCGCCCGGCTTTGAACTACCTGCCCGCAGCGGCGGCACGATATCGCTCGAAGACCTCAAGGGCCAGGTGGTCATGATCAACTTCTGGGCAAGCTGGTGCGGTCCGTGCCGCCAGGAAATGCCGCTGCTCGAGCAGATGCACAAGAAGTACGAAGCCATGGGCTTCAAGCTGCTCGGCGTCAATGTCGAAGCGGAAACCAAGGATGCCGAACGCTGGCTGGTCCAGACCCCGGTCAGTTTCCCGATCCTGTTCGATCGCGAGAACAAGGTCAGCCAGATGTACCTGGTGAACGCGATGCCGAGCTCCATCTTCATCGACCGCAAAGGCAACGTGCGCGCCGTGCATCGCGGCTACAAGGCGGGCGACGAAAGCGAGTACCTGAACCAGATCCGCACGTTGCTGCGGGAGTAATGACTGTGAACAGACTACAGGCTTCAGGCTTCGGGTTCGAACGTGCTCGCAGCCCCACGGGATCCCATGCCGCTTGGGTAGCGCGAATGCTGCTCGCCACCGTCGCGCTTGGTCTGGCGGGCTGCGGCAATATCGAACCCTGGGTCAAGCCCTACGAGCGGGCGGCGCTTGCGGATCCGATCATGTCCATGGATCCCCACCCGGTTTCGAGTGCCTACACTCACCACGTCTACGAAGCCCGCGAGGGTGCCCGTGGCGCGCTGGGCAGCGCGGGCGGCGGCTGCGGATGCAACTGATGAAACCGCGGAGTTACAGAGCGATGCGGCGGGTGGCGTGCCAGGCAGTGCTCGCCGGGCTCCTCGCAGCCGGCA
>JANNNQ010000052.1:0-38188 GCA_031398625.1 Pseudomonadota bacterium | reverse complement strand
GGTGCCGGTGCTGCGCAATGCCGAGAACATGGGCTTTGCCGGGATCGAGGCAGCGGTCGGTGCCTATGCCACCCGTGCCCGCGATGGATCGATCACCATCGAGGAACTGACCGGCGGCACGTTCACGATCACGAACGGCGGCGTCTTCGGTTCGCTCGTCTCGACACCGATCCTCAACACGCCCCAGGTCGCCATCCTGGGAATGCACAAGATCCAGGACCGCCCGGTCGTGGTGAATGGCCAGATCGTGATCCGGCCCATGATGTATCTCGCGCTGACCTACGATCACCGGATCGTCGACGGCCGCGAATCCGTGCAGTTCCTGATCGCCATCAAGGATGCGCTGGAAGATCCCGCCAGGTTGCTGCTGCAGCTCTGAGTAAGGACTGCAGGCTTCAGGCCAAACGCATCGATGATCCGGGATTGGAGAGTGTTCTCTCTGGCTGTAGCCTGTAGCCTGCAGCCTTTGGCCTGTTGAGATCGCCAATCCCTGCCTCCATCTAGAACTGTCGAAGTCCATTTCCCGGAAACGCCATACATGTCTGACTCGTACGACGTCATCGTCATCGGTGCCGGCCCTGCCGGGTATCCCAGCGCCATCCGTGCTGGCCAGAACAAGCTCAAGGTGGCCTGCATCGACGAGTGGCAGAACCGGGATGGCACGTATGCCTTTGGCGGCACCTGCCTGAACGCCGGGTGCATTCCGTCCAAGGCGCTGCTCGAATCCTCCGAGCTGTATCACCGTGCCCACACCGAGTTTGCTGCCCACGGGATCAAGGTCAGTGGCGTCAGTTTCGACGTCGCCGCCATGCAGAAGCGCAAGGCACAGATCGTCAAGTCATCCACTGCCGGAATTGCTTCGCTGCTCAAGGGCGCCGGCGTCACGGCGCTGGTGGGGCATGGCAAGCTGCTGGCGGGCAACAAGGTGGAGTTCACCGACAAGGACGGCAAGACGCAGGAGCTGAGTGCGAAGCACGTCGTGCTCGCCGCCGGGTCCATTCCGACCGAGCTGCGCAGCCTGCCGTTCGACGGCAAGCACATCGTCGACTCCTGGGGCGCGCTCGAATTCGACGCCGTGCCGAAGCGGCTGGGTGTCATCGGTGCCGGCGTGATCGGCCTCGAACTGGGCAGCGTCTGGCGCCGCCTCGGCGCCGAAGTCGTCGTCCTGGAAGCGATGGACGCCTTCCTGCCGATGGCCGACAAGGCCGTGGCGAACGAGGCGCTCAAGCACCTGAAGAAGCAGGGCCTCGACATCCGTCTCGGCGCCAAGGTCAGCGGAGCGGACCAGACCAAAGACGGCGTGATCCTCAAGTACACCGATGCCAAGGGTGAGCAGACTGTCACTGTCGACAAGGTGGTGGTCGCCATTGGCCGCCGGCCCTTCACGAAGAATCTGCTCGCTGACGGTTCCGGCGTCGAGATTGACGAGCGCGGTTTCATCAAGGTTGACGACGAATGCCGGACGACTGCCACCAATGTCTGGGCGGTGGGCGATGTCGTGCGCGGGCCGATGCTGGCTCACAAGGGCAAGGAAGAAGGGGTGGTCGTTGCCGATCGCATCGCCGGCATCCACGGGCACGTAAACTACGATCTCGTGCCGTCCGTCATCTACACCGCCCCGGAGATCGGGTGGGTCGGCCAGACGGAAGAGCAGGTCAAGGCGAGCGGGCGCGCGTACAAGGTCGGTTCATTCCCGTTCATGGCGAGCGGCCGGGCCCGCGCGATGGAAGCGCCAGCCGGGTTCTGCAAGATCATTGCGGCCACCGACGACGATCGCATCCTGGGCGTGCACATCATCGGGCCCTACGCCGGGGAGCTGCTGGCGGAAGCCGTGCTGGCAATGGAGTACGCCGCGACGGCCGAAGACCTCCAGCGCACCATGCATGCCCATCCGACGCTGTCCGAAGCGCTGCACGAAGCGGCGCTCGGCGCGGACAAGCGGGCGATCGATTTCCCGAACCGGTAAGAGAGGGCGCTCGGCTCTCGTCGCTGGCCAGAACGGGGCCAGATCTCTGCTGCGAAGCCGGGCTCGTTCGGCCGCTAGCCCGAGTTTTTGGCGCGCGGGGACAGGGCTGCGTCCGGTAACGGAGGTGATCTCCTGACCGTTGGATTCAGGCGATCAACAACGGATCCCAGTATCGAGAAACCGCGCCACCGCGCCGCATTTGCGGTCCACCGCGTGCCGAGGGTAGCCTGCAGCCCAACATAAGGTCGCTTGCGCGAACACGCTCGCGCCAGGAAGGCCGATTGAAATTCCTATCCGCCGGTGCAGTGACTGGTTAGATGCCACGTTCGAATAGACTATTGACGTCAACGCTATCTCCACCGCGGGAATCGAACAAGCGTCCTCCATCTTCGACGAAGCCTAGGAGTAGTGTTCGAGCCAGACTTTGCGCCAGAACAAGAGCCTGCCATGAATCTACACCGTGTTGGTCGGCGAGCCCTTCATGGAGCGCCAACATTCCCACCGGGCATGCCCAATCCACATCCGACGCACGATACGGAGAACCGAGTTTGATGGTTACTTCAAACCCTCCTCGTTTCGGGCATACCGCCCACAGCCGCCTGGTAGCAATTTCGTTCAAGGTGAGAGGCGTTTCTCTTGGCATCTAACGTCCCGGTTGAGGCGCGCTAGTGCGGCCGATTGGACGCACAACCGCGTCGCCCTCGAACCGGTGGTTAGAGTCCAACACGAGTGACAGCACCCTTCGTCGCACGGGGCAACATTGCCAGCAGGTCTGGAACAAGTTCTACGAGATCGTTGACGCGATTAGTCTTCGCGATCATCAGTACTACCGCAATGTCGAATTTCGGCAGATGCTGCTGAAAGGACAAATTCCGGTCGACGGTAATGAATACATCAAATTCGGCTGCAGCAAGGGCGAGCAGCTTGCCGTTTGTGATTCCGCCCCAGCCCTGCTCTGCAACCGTTCGCACATGTAATGCGCCGAGATGAGGCGCGAGCCGGCTATCGACACATTCGTCGAGTAGAACCTTCAAGCCGCTTCGGTAACTGCGAGCTTGGCGGCATGTTCCAGGAACGCCACCACCTGAGTCCGCGTAACGGTCGGAAAACCTTCAAGAAACGCGTCGATGCTGTCGCCTGCCTCGATGTAGTCGAGCAGGGTTTGAACAGGAACGCGGGTTCCAGGGAACACGGGAGTGCCACCCATTATGTCTGCCGAAGAGGTGACGACCGCGTTGCTCATGTGGATACCTTAAACCCAGTCCGCGGCCCGCTGCAAACCGGACTCTAACGCTCTGGAGCGCAACGCTTCGGATCCTCATCAGGTCGAGCTGCCGCTCGGTGCACGGGCACCCCCTTCACAGCCCAAGCTGATTTGATCTGGCTGCTTGCATCCTGCCCGGTCAACGCCGTGCGGGGAGGGTGAGGCTGCGTCCAGTCACCGGGAGTGGCCGAACGACGGGTGCATTCAGGCGATCAACAAGCGATTCCAGTGTCGAGGGACAGTATTCCGGGGCCGCATTTGCGGTCCACCGCGTGCCGAGGGTAGCCTGCAGCCCAACATAAGGTCGCTTGCGCGAACACGCTCGCGCCAGGAAGGCCGATTGAATTTCCTATCCGCTGCGGGCTAAGCCCGCCTCCTCGCGCTGATCACGTTCGGCAATCCCTGGATGCGGGCCAGCGCCCGCGACAGTTCCTCAAGCCCGTGTACGGCAATGCGGATCGTCATGTCCGCGATGCCGTGCTCGTCGGTGACGGTCGACATCGAGTGGATGTTGATCCTGCTGTCAGCCAGCATGCCGGTGACGTCCCTGACCAGCCCCCTGCGATCGTAGGCCCGGATACCGACATCGACGGCGAATGTCTGGGCGCTGTCGGCCTGGCCCCATTCGACCGCAATCACCCGTTCGGGATGGACGGTCCCCAGGCGCAGTGCGTTCGCACAGTTCTGCCGGTGGATGCTGACGCCCCGGCCCAGGGTGATGTAACCGGTGATGGGTTCCGGCGGCACCGGGCGGCAACAGCGCGCGAAATTCGAGAGGAGATCGCCGACGCCATCCACCGTGATCCCCGTCGTGCTGGTTTCCCGGACCGGCTTGCGCTGCGTGGCGGGTAGCTCCTGGGGCCTGGCGCGTCGCTGGATGGCACCCGAGATCTGGGCGATCGTGAGTTCGCCTTCGCCCAACGCGAGGTAAAGGGCATCCGCCGAGGGCAGGGAGAATTCAGTCAGGAGGTCTGCCAGCGTTACCGAATGGATGCCCAGTCGCTGCAGTTCGCGCTCCAGCAGCTGTTTGCCCTGCACGAGGTTCTGCGCCTCGTCCTGCTTGCGGAACCACGCGCGCACCTTGCCGCGGTTCCGTTGCGAGACGAGATAGCCGAGTGAGGGCACCAGCCAGTCCCGGCTCGGATGCAGTTGCTTGCCGGTGACGATCTCGACCTGGTCGCCGTTCGCGAGGGGCTGGTTGAGCGGGACCATGCGGCCGTTGACCTTCGCGCCCCGGCAACGGTGGCCGAGATCCGTATGGACGTGGTACGCGAAATCGAGCGGCGTCGCGCCCCGCGGCAGGTCGATCACCTCACCGCGCGGTGACAGGGCGTACACCCGGTCCTCGAAGATCTCGGCGCGTACCTGCTCGAGCAGGTCGTGCCCTGCTTCAGGCTTCTCCGGACCGGCCGAGGGGGGTTCCAGCAGCTGCCGCAGCCAGTTGATCTTCTGCTCGTACGCCGGATTCGCGCGACCGCCTTCCTTGTAACGCCAGTGGGCGGCAACCCCCAGTTCGGCGTGCTCGTGCATCTCCTGGGTGCGGATCTGGATCTCGAGGGGCAGCTTGCCCGGCCCGATCACCGCGGTATGCAGCGAGCGGTAGAGGTTGTCCTTGGGAGTCGCGATGTAGTCGTCGAACTCGCCCGGAATGTACGGCCAAAGGCTGTGCACCAGGCCGAGCGCGGCGTAGCAGTCGGCAATGCTCCCGACCAGGATGCGCACCGCCCGGATGTCGTACAACTCGTCGTACGACAGGTGCTTGCGCTGCATCTTCCGCCAGATGCTGTAGATGTGCTTCGGGCGCCCGGCGATCTCGAGCGCGTGCACGCCTGCGTTTGCAAGCGAGTGGCGGATCTCACGAATGACTTCGTCGATGTAGCGCTCGCGGTCAGCGCGTTTCGCGGCCAGCCAGCCGGCGATGCGCTTGTAGTTCTCCGGGTCGAGATAGCGGAAGCCGAGGTCCTCGAGCTCCCACTTGAGCTGCCAGATGCCGAGCCGGTTGGCGAGCGGCGCATAGATCTCGCGCGTTTCGATCGCAAGCCGCTGCCGTTCGGTTGCCGGCATGTCCTTCGCCCTGCGCAACCGTTCCAGCTGGTCTGCGAGACGAATGAGGATGAGGCGGGCATCGGTCACGACCGCCAGCAGCATCTTGCGCAGCGCTTCGGCCTGGGCTGGCGGCAGCGCCTGGCCCGGCTGCCACTGCGGCGGCGTGCCGAAGTGGCCGAGGCGGATCATTTCCTGCGCGATACGGGTCGCCGCAAGCCCAAACACCGGGGTCGCCTGCGGTTCGGTGACAACGCCGGCTTCCAGCAGCGGATACAGGGTCGCGCCGAGCACGATGTCGTCGCCCGCCTGCAGGTCCTCGACGATGGCCGAGAGGGCCCGTGCACGTGCAGCGGCAGCCCGGGCTGGATCATCCGCGGCAAGGCTGTCGAGAAAGGCACGAGCAGTCCTGACAGCAGCCGATGCAGGACGGGAAACGGTGCTCTCGATGGCCACGGATGCAGGAGGAAGGGAATGCCTAAGGGCTCGGGTTGCCGGTATCATACGCGGCCTCGACGGTGAAGGATTTCAGGTGACCACTGCCTCACGCGCATCACGCAACGGGAGCTTCCTGTGCCAGCCATCCAGGATGGCCGGGAGCGTCATTGCCACGGCGTAGTGCCAGGCGGGCCAGGACCATCCCGGTCACTGCTGCAGCCGGTGGCGTGCCTGCTGTCCCGGCAGGAGTTTCCGCGCAGCGGGTCAGGATCCTCGGTCTCGATCCCGGTTCCCGCGCTACGGGCTATGCGGTGATCGAATGCGGCGGCCCGGTGGCCACTTACATTGCCAGTGGCGCGATCCGGACCGAGGGCGATTCCTTTCCGGAGCGCCTGCAGGAAATTTTTGCCGGAGTGGCCCGTCTTGTCGGCGAGTTCGAGCCCCGGGAAGTGGCCATCGAGCGGGTGTTCATGCATCGCAACCCGGACAGCGCACTCAAGCTCGGCCAGGCGCGGGGCGCGGCCCTGTGTGGCACCTTCGCCGGCCAGCCGCGCGTCTACGAATACGCTCCCCGCGAGATCAAGCTCGCCGTCGTCGGCACCGGAGCGGCGCAGAAGGAGCAGGTCCAGCTGATGGTGAAGCAGTTGCTGCGGCTCTCGGGCAAGCCGGGTGCGGATGCCGCTGACGCGCTTGCCGTGGCGCTCTGTCACGCCCATTCCCGCGTGCTGCTGGCCTCGCTGCAGGCCGCCCGCGGTCCCCGCAAGGGGAGTGCGCGATGATCGGTTCGCTGCGCGGCCGGCTGATGGCCAAACAGCCGCCGCATCTCGTGATCGATGTGGGCGGAGTGGGCTACGAACTCGAAGCGCCCATGTCGACTTTCTATGTGCTGCCTGTGGCAGGCACCGAGGTGACGGTCTGCACGCACCTGTTGGTGCGTGAGGACGCCCATGTGCTGTACGCCTTTGCGAGCGAGCGCGAGCGCCGCCTGTTCCGCGAGCTGCTCAAGGTCTCGAATGTCGGGCCGAAGATTGCGCTGGCCCTGCTGTCCGGCATCAGCGTCGACAGCTTTCTCCTCTGCGTGGAAGCGGAGGACACGGATACCCTCGTGCGCGTTCCGGGCGTGGGCCGCAAGACCGCGGAACGGCTGCTCATCGAGATGCGCGATCGCGTGAAGTCGTTCGGGGCCGGGATGCCCGTCGCTGCAGGCAGTCCGGCTGATTCGCTGGCGAGCGGCATCCAGGCAGAGGCGTTCAGCGCCCTCGTGGCCCTCGGCTACAAACCGCCCGAGGTCACGCGCCTGCTCAAGCTCGCGGGTTCCGGGGCGGAATCGACCGAGGACCTGATTCGCAGCGCGTTGCAGGCAGCGGCCAGGAAGTGATGACCATGATCGACCAGGACCGCATTACGGTTGCTGCTCCCCAGAAGGAGGACGACGCGATCGACCGCGCCGTGCGTCCGAAGCAGCTGCGGGACTACGTCGGGCAGACGGCGGTCAAGACACAGATGGAGATCTTCATCCAGGCCGCCCGCAAACGGGGCGAAGCACTGGACCATGTGCTGATCTTCGGCCCGCCGGGCCTCGGCAAGACCACGCTCGCCAACATCATCGCCAATGAACTGGGTGTAGGGCTGCGCCAGACCTCAGGGCCCGTGATCGAACGGCCTGGCGATCTTGCGGCGCTGCTGACGAACCTGCAGCCGCAGGACGTCCTGTTCGTGGACGAGATCCATCGCCTGAGTCCGGTGGTGGAGGAGATCCTGTATCCCGCGATGGAGGACTTCCAGCTCGACATCATGATCGGCGAAGGGCCGGGGGCGCGGTCCATCAAGCTCGACCTGCCCCCGTTCACGCTCGTGGGCGCGACCACCCGCGCCGGCCTGCTGACGTCACCCCTGCGTGACCGGTTCGGCATCGTGCAGCGGCTCGAGTTCTACGGTGACGAGGAGCTCGAGCGCATCGTCGAGCGCTCGGCCGGCATCCTCGGCGTGGCGATGGAAGGGGGCGGGGCATTGCAGATTGCCCGCCGGTCCCGCGGCACGCCGCGCATCGCCAACCGGTTGCTGCGCCGGGTACGCGACTACGCGGAGGTCAAGGCGGATGGCCGGGTGACCGATGCAGTTGCCCAGGCGGCCCTCGACCTGCTGCACGTCGACGTGCAGGGATTCGACCTGATGGATCGGAAGCTGATGCTGGCCATCATCGAGAAATTCGATGGCGGGCCGGTGGGCGTCGAAAGCCTCGCGGCGGCGCTCGGCGAGGAGCGCGGCACGATCGAGGACGTCATCGAGCCCTTTCTGATCCAGCAAGGCTATATCATGCGCACGGCCCGTGGCCGGATGGCGACACGCACCGCCTACCTGCACTTCGGGCTTAAAGTGCCGGAGCGGGCCGGAGCCAGCGGAGAACTGTTCTGAAGAGGATCTGCGACTGATGCCTGCAGCATTTGCCTGGCCAGCGCGCATTTACTGGGAAGACACCGATGCAGGCGGGGTGGTGTACTACGCCAACTACCTGAAGTTCCTCGAGCGTGCCCGCACGGAATGGCTGCGCACGCTGGGGGTGGAACAGCGCGAGCTGCTTGATTTCCATCGCCTGTTGTTCGCTGTCGTGCATGTCGACGCTGACTACCGGCGGCCCGCGCGCTATGGCGATCTCCTGCAGGTAACCTGCGCGGTTGCTAGCCATACGCGGACGAGCGTCACGTTCGCGCAGGAGGTCTACCGCGACCAGCCCCGGGGGCGAACTGCTGCTGACAGGCAGCGTACGGGCCGTGTGCCTGGATGCGCCCACTTTCCGGCCCCGACCGATACCTGATTTTCTGCTGAAGGAGATGAGCCCATGACGGACCACCTGTCTGTCGTCCAGTTGGTCCTGAATGCGAGCCTGATCGTGCAGATCGTGATGGCACTGCTGCTCTTCGCCTCGATCTCGTCATGGGCAGTGATCTTCCGCAAGCGGTCCGAGATCAATGGCGCCCGTTCCGCCTCGGACAAGTTCGAGGAAACGTTCTGGTCCGGCGGCGACCTCACCGCCATGTACCGCTCGATCGATGCCGGCAAGAAGCCCCTGCACGGCATGGAGAGCATCTTCCAGTCCGGCTTCCGCGAGTTTGGCCGCCTGCGCCAGCAGGGCGGGATGACCGCCGCGCAGCTCATCGAAGGCTGCCGTCGCGCCATGCGCGTTGCCCTGCTCAAGGAAACGGATCGCCTCGAGAAGAGCCTCGCGATGCTGGCGACCGTCGGATCGATCAGCCCGTACGTCGGCCTGTTCGGCACGGTGTGGGGCATCATGAATGCGTTCTACGGGCTCGGGAACGTGCAGCAGGCGACCCTCGCCATGGTGGCCCCCGGCATCAGCGAAGCGCTCATCGCGACAGCCATGGGTCTCTTCGCCGCGATCCCCGCGGTCATCGCCTACAACCGGTATGCCGACCAGGTCAGCCGCCTCGAACTGCGGTACGACACCTTCGTAGAGGAACTGTCCACCATCCTCCAGCGTCACGCGACCGTGAGGCCGGCAGCGCCGGCAGCGACATGAATCCCGTCCGGCGCGGCAAGGGACGGCTGATGGCGGAAATCAACGTCGTCCCCTACATCGACGTGATGCTGGTGCTCCTGATCATCTTCATGATCACGGCGCCCCTGCTGACGCAGGGCATCAAGGTGGAGCTGCCCAAGGCGGGTGCGGAGGCGCTGCCTGAAAACCCGAGCGAGCCCTTGATCCTGAGCATCGACCGGGAAGGGCGCTACTACGTCAGCATCGGCGCGGACAACGAGTCTCCGATCGACGACGTCACCGTGGTCGAAAGGGTCGGCGCCGTGCTCAGGAGGGAACCCATGACGCAGGTATTGGTCAAGGCAGATGCGAATGTGCCGTATGGACAGGTCGTGACGGGCATGGTGCTCCTGCAGCAGGCCGGCGCCGAGCAGGTCGGGTTCATCACGGACCCGCTCGAAGCGGCGCGGGCCCGGCCTTGAGCCCGCACCCCGCGAACTGCTGACGGGATTCCATGGCTGACTATCTGCATGAGTACGGGAAGTATCTGCTGGCTGCCCTGGCCCTGCACGGCGGGATCGCCGCGCTGTTCCTGGTGACCATCGCCTCGCAGCCCGTGCGGGTGACGCCGCAGCTGGCCATCATGGCGACGGTGGTCGATGCATCGGCCCTGCGTCGCCTGGAGCAGCGCCCGCAGCGCGATGCCAGCCGGGAGCGTGAGCAGCAGGAGCGCGAAGCGGCCGAGGCGCGCGAGCGCCAGGCAGCGGAACGCAGGCAGCAGCAGGCAGCGGAGGCCGAGGAGGCCGCCACGCAGCAGCGACAGGAAGAGCAGCGAATCGTGGCAGCGCAGCGGCAGGCCGACGAGCAGCGCCAGGCGGCGGAGCAGGCGAAACTGGCGCAGGCCGATCGCGAACGGCGCGAGGCGGCGGAAAAGCAACGCGTGGCCGCGATCGAGCAGCGCCAGCGTGAAGCCATCGAGCAGCGTCGCGCCGCAGAGGCAGCGAAGGCGCAGGCCGCAGCGGAAGACGACCTGAAGCGGCAGCTCGCGGAAGAGACCGGCCGCATGCAGGCCGAGAACGCCGGCTTGAACAACCAGTACGCAGCGCTGATCGAACAGCGCATCTATCGCAACTGGAACCGCCCGTCGACCGCCCGGCCCGGCATCGAATGCCAGGTGCGGGTCCGGCAGGCCAGGGGTGGCACAGTGCTGTCGGCGGAGGTTGGCCAGTGCAACGGTGACGCTGCAGTCCGGGAATCCATCGCGGCAGCGGTGGTGCGTTCATCGCCGCTTCCGGCGCCGCCCGATCCGCGGCTCTTCCAGGAGAATCTGGTGCTGATCTTCAAGCCGCTGGATTGAAGGCCGTTTTTCCCGTACATAGCCCCATGGACACAACAGCGGTCGCGAGACCCGAGAGGCAGGATGAAGTCACCGATCCAGTCGTTGATCACCAACAGGGTGATGCAAAAGGCTATCCGTGCCTTTTGCATCTGGAGCCAGCGAAAAGCGTGGTTTTCACTGGCTCCCGAAATCCATGAGCTGGAACTCATGGATTCCGCCGAGTCGTCCCTGACTCGGGTTAGCAGGGTGCTGCAAAGGGTTTTGGGTCACCCTGCTAACAGCCTCGTGTTGCTGCTGGCCTTGTGCGGCAGCGTGGCGCAGGCCCAGCTCGTGGTAGAAATTACCCGGGGCCAGACTGACGCAATTCCCATCGCGGTGGTGCCGTTCGGCTGGGACGGGACAGGGACGGCTCCGTTCGATGTCGCCGCCACCGTCGCGGCGGATCTGCAGCGCAGTGGTCGCTTTGCCCCGCTGGAACGGCGCGACATGGTCGACCGCCCCACCGCCGGCGAGCAGATCCGCTTCCAGGACTGGCGTTACCTCAAGAGCGACTTCATCGCCGTGGGCAAGCTGGCTCCGACCGCCACGGACCAGCACGCCGTGCAGTTCGAGCTCTACAACGTCCTCACCGGGCAACGCCTGCTCGGGCAGCGGCTGCCATCGAGTACTGCCGGCTTGCGGGCCACGTCGCATCGCATTGCCGATCTCATCTTCGAACAGCTGACCGGCATCCCCGGCGCATTCTCGACGCGCATCGCCTTCGTCAGCATGGAAGGCACGCCTCCGCAGCAGCGCTACAAGCTCATCGTTGCGGACGCCGATGGCGAGAACCAGCAGATCATCGCCGATTCTGCCGAACCGCTGATGTCGCCCATCTGGTCGCCGGACGGGCAGAGCCTGGCGTATGTCTCCTTCGAAAGCCGCAACGCCGCCATCTACGTGCAGGTCATGAGCACCGGTCAGCGCACCAGGGTCTCTGCCCGTGCGGGTATCAATGGCGCGCCCGCCTGGTCGCCTGACGGCTCGACGCTGGCGTTGACCCTGTCCCGCCGCGATGGGGACCTGGACGTCTACACCCTGTCTCTCGCAACCCAGGTGCTGACGCGGATGACCTTCGATCCCGGCATCGATACCGAGCCGGCGTGGTCGCTCGATGGCCGCAAGCTGTACTTCACGTCGGACCGGTCGGGCAGTCCCCAGATCTATGAAGTCGACCTCGCGGACGCCTCGAAGCCGCGGCGCGTGACGTTCGAGGGCAGCTACAACGCCCGGCCGCGGTTGTCGCCGGACGGCAAGCAGCTGGCTGTCGTGCATCTCGACAGCGGCAACTACCGGATCGCGGTCGTGGATCTCGCCTCCCGTGCCGTGCGGGTGTTGTCGCAGGGACGCCAGGATGAAAGCCCGAGCTTTGCCCCCAACGGTGCGACGCTCATCTACGCCACCCAGGAGCGCGGTCGCGGCGTGCTGGCAACCGTTTCGATCGATGGCCGGGTGCAGCAGCGACTGACCGCTCGTGCAGGTGATGTGCGCGAACCGGTCTGGGGGCCGATTCCCCCGCGCTGAGCGTTGTGGGCACGTGGTGGCAACGACGTGCTTGTGGCACAATCCGCGCACTTTTTGCCGCGTCGGGTGTGGCAGATTGCAGGTGTCGACAGGGTTCTTTTCGAGGAGTGACGTGCATGCGAATGGCGCAGCTGATCCTGGTTCTCGCAAGCGCGGCAGTGCTTGCCGGATGTCCGAAGCGTTCCACCACGCTGCCTGAGACGCCGGCTGCCGGCGGCAGCCAGGGCGCGTCCACTTCGGGTGCGGCAGGAGCCGGCGTCCAGACAGGTGAGCAGCTGACAGCCGAACAGCAGGCGCTGCGCGAGCTCGAGCGTCTCGGCATGATCATCTACTTCGACTACGACCGCGCGGAGATCAAGCCGGAGTACGTCAGCGTCGTGGCGGCACATGCCCGCTTCCTCAACGGCAGCACCGCGCGACGCGTGCGCCTCGAAGGCCACGCCGACGAACGCGGCTCCCGCGAATACAACATTGGCCTCGGCGAACGTCGTGCGCAGGCCGTGCGTCGCGCCCTGCTGCTCCAGGGTGTCGGCGAAGCGCAGATCACCACCGTGAGCTATGGCGAAGAGCGGCCCGCGGCTGCCGGCAACGATGAAGCAGCCTACGGCCGCAACCGGCGCGTCGAGATCGGTTACGGCCAATGACAGGCAAGCGCTTCTTCCACGTCCCGGGGCTGGCGCTGCTGAGCCTCGCGCTCAGTGCCTGCGTCACCCCGCCCCCCGAGCAGGATCCGGTCGTGCAGAAGCTCTCGGAGCTGGACGGCCGGCTGCTCCGGCTGGAGCGCATCCTGTCGAACCAGAGCCTGCTCGACCTGTCGCAGCGCCTCGAAGCGGCACAGGCGGAAACCCGGGCGCTGCGCGGCCAGATCGAAGAGCTGCAGTTCCGCAACCAGGGCAGCGGCGAGCAGCAGCGCGAACTCTATGACGACCTGAGCAAGCGGCTGCAGGCACTCGAAACGAGCAGCGCGCAGGCCCCGGTTCAGGGCACCGCAGCGACCAGCGGGCTGCCCGTACCGGGTGGCGACGATCGCGCGAACTACCAGGCGGCCTTCGATCTCCTGCGCGATGGCAAGTACGCGGAAGCAACGGAAGGATTCAGGCAGCTCCTCGTGCGGTTCCCGAACAGCACGATGGCGGACAACACGCAGTACTGGCTCGGCGAGAGCTACTATGTCACGCGCAACTTCAACGATGCGCTGCGCGCTTTCCGCGTCGTCGTCGACAAATACCCCGATTCCCGCAAGCTGCCGGATGCCTTGCTCAAGATCGGCTACTGCGACTACGAACTGCAGAACTGGAAGGAAGCCCGCTCGGCGTTGAGCCAGCTCGTGCAGCAGTATCCCGATACCACGGCAGCCCGCCTAGGCCAGCAGCGCCTGGCGAAGATGGACGGTGAGGGGCGCTGAGACGTTGTTCGCCCGTCCGCGTGCGCACATGCGCTTCTCATGAGCGAGATCCCTACCCCTTCAGTCACCCCGCCCGCACCGGGTGGGGTGCGCCTCAAGCTGACCGAGCTGTTCCTGTCCATCCAGGGCGAAGCCGATGCTGTCGGCTGGCCGACGGTCTTCGTGCGGCTGACGGGCTGCCCGCTCCGCTGTGGCTACTGCGACACGGCCTATGCCTTCCAGGGCGGAGACTGGGCCACGGTGGACGAGATCCTCACGCGTGTCCGCGAGTTTGGCGTGCCCCGAGTGTGCGTCACGGGCGGTGAACCGCTCGCGCAGAAGGCCTGCCTCACGCTGCTGACTGCCCTGTGCGATGCCGGCTGCGCGGTTTCGCTGGAGACGAGCGGGGCGATCGATATCGGCCCGGTAGATCCTCGTGTCGCCAGGGTGATGGACCTCAAGACCCCCGGCAGTGGCGAACTGCATCGCAACCGCTTCGAGAACCTGGCCTTGCTGACCGCCCGTGACCAGGTCAAGTTCGTCATCACGGATCGCGCCGACTACGAGTGGGCGCGTTCGCTGGTGCGCGGGCAACTGGCTGCCCTGCCCGGCATGGTGCTGTTCAGTCCGGGACATGAAACGCTTGGCCCGGGACAGCTCGCAGACTGGTTGCTCGAGGATCGCCTGGCCGTCCGCCTGCAGGTCCAGCTGCACAAGTACCTGTGGGGCAACGAGCGTGGCCGCTAGCGCGGCGCTGAAAGCGGTGGTCCTGCTGTCTGGCGGTCTCGACTCCGCCACGGTGCTCGCGATCGCGCGGGCCGAGGGCTATGCAGTCCATGCGTGGAGCTTCGATTACGGGCAGCGGCATCGCGCCGAACTGGCAGCGGCAGACAGGGTGGCGGCAGCGCTGGGAGCGGTCGAACACCGGACCATGCGCATTGACCTCGGTGGCATTGGTGGCTCGGCGCTGACCGACATGAACGTGGCCGTTCCCGATGCGCAGACGGCCCCCGGCATTCCGGTCACTTACGTCCCCGCACGCAACACGCTGTTCCTCGCGCTCGCCCTCGGCTGGGCGGAAGTGCTGGCTGCGGCAGACCTCTTCATCGGCGTGAATGCAGTCGACTACTCAGGCTACCCCGACTGCCGGCCCGAGTTCATTGCCGCGTTCACGGTGCTCGCCAACGTGGCCACCCGCGCGGGCGTCGAAGGGACCACGCGCTTCCGCATCCGGACGCCGCTGCTCGACTGGTCGAAGGCCGAGATCGTTCGCCACGGCACGGCACTTGGTGTCGATTTCTCGTTGACGGTGTCGTGCTACCAGGCGGACAGCGAGGGCAGGGCGTGTGGACGCTGCGACTCCTGTCATCTGCGGCGGGAAGGCTTCAAGGCAGCAGGACTTGCGGACCCGACGCGCTATCGATGACGCACGCGGGAAACGCTCAGTGCCTTGGCTGCGTGCGCCGACGATCGGTTATCATGCGCGCCCTCGCGGCGCCTGCCGGTCCTCCTCCGGCATCTTGATCTGCGGGTTGCCGCCGCGCATCAGGATGGGTCGTTAGCTCAGTTGGTAGAGCAGTTCCCTTTTAAGGAATTGGTCATAGGTTCGAGTCCTATACGACCCACCATTCCGTTTGTCGAATATATTTTCAACAAAATCAGAATATTAAGAGTTTATTGTAAGGTAACTTGATCACTTATGGTCGCGTATGGATCGGGATTTCCAGTCGTGGGGTTCCTGGGATAAAGTCGGGTTATGACAAAGCTGGCTAATGATTGCCTGCAAATGCTTGATCCGCCATTCAATACAGCGGGGCAGCATTGATGACGGCTGTCGCCACTCCCTTCGGTCTTGCGGTCTCGCCGTTCGCCGATCGCCGCGACGACGAGTTGTTCTTCTTTCCCGGTGAGCAATTCCTGCGCGCGCTCGAGTTCATGGGCGCCGTGCTCTGGACGCGTGCCCACGTCGGTGTGCTCACGGCTGATCCCGGCTGCGGCAAGAGCCTGCTCGTGCGCCGTTTTCTCGCGTCACTCGACGACCGCGTGCTGTGTGCCGAGGTCCATCGCCAGGATCTCACCGCGCGTGATTTCCTCGACGATGTCCTGCGTCAGTTCGGCGTGGTGCTGGATGAGTCGGATCGCACTGATCGCCGCCGCTTGCTGGAGCGTTTCCTCAATCACCAGCTCAACCTCGGCCGCCTCTGCCTGGTCATCGTCGAGAATCCGCAGACGATGCCGCCGCTCGTGCTTGACGAGATCCGGGCACTCTCCGAGATCGCCGTGGACGGTGCGCGGGTCCTCAAGCTGTTGCTGATCGGCCAGCCGCTGCTGAGCCATGTCGTCGAGTCGCCGCGGATGGGGCAGCTGATGCGTACCGGCGCGACGCGTTTCTCGCTGCCGGCCTTGACCGAGGACCAGGTAGCTGCATACGTGGCACATCGCCTGCGGGCGGCCGGTGCCCCGGACCCCGACCAGCTGATGCCCTACACGCTGATGTCCAGGATCCATCTCTACTCCGCAGGTTCGCCGGCGCTGGTGAACAGCCTCTGCACCCAGGCATTGGCGTGCGCGGCGGTCATGGGCAGCCCGGTCGTGACCTCGCAGGCGCTGGATGAGGCGATCGATACGCTCGGCTTCGAGCCGCGGGCCGGCACGCCGCCGCCTGCCATCCATCAGACCGATCCGGTGCCAGTTGCGTCTGCAGTGATGGTGCTCTCTTCGCAGGGCGTGCCGGATCGCGAGATTCCGCTGGCTCGCAGCCGGATACTGATTGGCCGTGGCGACCTGGCCGACGTGCGCATCGACAGCGTCTTCGTCAGCCGCTATCACGCCCTGATCGTCCGCGAGACGACCCAGGACCTGTTGATCGACCTGGGCAGCACGAACGGCGTGCTGGTCAATTCACGTCGCGTCATGAGGCATGTGCTGACCCATCGCGATCTCATCCAGATCGGCCCGGCGCGCGTCACCTATCTCAACGCCCAGGCTACCCAGCCTGCGGCGCTCGAACCCGATCCCGCGCAGACGGGCTGCTTCGTGCGGTCGGGCAGCGCGCTGGCAGGCGAGGGTGGCAGTGGCACGGTGCTCGCCTTCGGCCGCCTCGCCGATGGTCCGGGCAGCTGATCGCGAAGCGGCGTGAAGCCGCCCCTGTCCGCACACCCAACTCCGCGTAAATATCTTTTGTTTTTGGCAAGTTAGGCTTGCTGCGCTGCTGCACTGCAAGTACAGTGGCGCCCGCATTTTCCGCCGCCCTCCGCCTGTTTGCGGCGCGTGGCAATCAATCAGGAACGAGAGACGGACAGCACGTGGAGCACTGGCGGGTTCACAAATTCGGCGGATCGAGTGTCGCCGATGCGGTCTGCATGGAGCGCGTCGCCCGCATCCTCGAAAAGGACCCGCATCCGCGGCTCGGCGTGGTGCTGTCCGCCTGCCGCGGCGTGACGGATGCGCTGCTTGACCTGATTGCGCTGGCAGAGCGACAGGACGCCGCCGTGGGCGCCAGGCTGGAAGCGATCCGTGCGCGCCATGTGGTCATTGCCGACACGCTGCTCGAGGGCCAGGCCCGCACCGACTATCTCGCCCAGCTCGACCAGGACTGCCGCAACATCGCCGGCATCCTCGAAACCGTTCGCATGATCCGCTCCGGCTCGCGCAATGTACGGGAACTGGTCGCAGGTTTCGGCGAGATCTGGTCGACGCGCCTGTTCGTCCGGTACCTGGAGCGCCGCGGCCAGCGCCCCGGGCGGGCGGTCTGGATCGATGCACGGGACATCATCGTCGTCGACTGGGGCTCGCTCGGGCCGGCTGTCCGCTGGGAAGAATCGCGCGCCAATGCCGCGAAAGTCATCCCGCACGACGCCGGCACCCTGATCATCACCGGCTTCATTGCCCGCGATGGCAAGGGCCTGCAGACGACGCTGGGCCGCAACGGCAGCGATTTCTCCGGCTCGATCTTCGGCGCCTTGCTCGACGCGGAACAGATCCATATCTGGACCGACGTCGACGGGGTGCTGAGCGCCGATCCGCGGCTCGTGCCCGAAGCGACCGTCATCGATTCACTGTCGTACAACGAGGCGATGGAACTCGCATATTTCGGCGCGAAGGTACTCCATCCGCAAACGATGGCGCCTGCGGTCCTGAAGCACATCCCGATCTGGATCCGCAACACGTTCGCGCCGGAGAAAGCCGGCACGCTCATCTGCGAAAAGCCGGAGTCGGGCATCGCGGTGAAGGGCATCACCAGCATCGACAGGGTGGCGCTCGCAAACGTGGAAGGCGCCGGCATGATCGGCGTTCCCGGCACGGCGCATCGCCTGTTCGGGGCGCTGCGGGATCATGGCATCTCGGTGATCCTCATCTCCCAGGGCAGTTCCGAGCATTCCATCTGCTTCGCCATTCCCGAGGAGGAAGCCGACCAGGCAGAGGCCGTGGTGCGGCAGGCGTTCGACAGCGAACTGCGCCAGGGACAGATCCAGAGCGTGGAAGTGACCCGGGGTTGCAGCATTCTCGCGGTCGTGGGTGATGGCATGGCGGGAGCGCACGGCGTCGCCGCGAAGGTCTTCGGCGCCCTCGGGACGGTGGGGGTCAGCGTCCGTGCCATCGCGCAGGGAGCTTCCGAACGCAATATCTCCGTCGTCATCGACGGGCGGCAGACGGCGCGGGCCCTCAGGGCCGTGCATTCGAGCTTCTATCTCTCGCCGCATACCATTTCCATCGGCCTCATCGGTCCCGGTGTCGTGGGGGGCGTGTTTCTTGACCAGCTTGCCTCGCAGGTCGGCCGGCTGGCGCGCGAACTCAAGCTCGATCTCCGCGTCCGCGGCATCCTCACGTCGAGGCAGATGCTGCTGGAGGACGGCGAGATTCCCCTCCAGCGCTGGCGCGATGCCTTCGCCGCCGGCACGCAGCTGGCGGACCTGAAGCGGTTCGCCGAACACATCAATGCGGATCACCTGCCGCACGCGATCATCGTCGATTGCTCGGCCAGCCCGAAGGTCGCGGAGTGCTATCCCGAGTGGCTGGCCGCCGGCATCAACATCGTGACGCCGAACAAGCGGGCGAACAGTGCCGACCTGCAGTCGTTCGCGCGACTGCACGAGGCCCGCAAGCAGGGCGGGGCGCACTATCTCTACGAAGCGACCGTGGGCGCCGGGCTGCCGATCATCCAGACGCTGCGTGATCTCAGGGAAACGGGCGACGAGATCCGCGGCATTGACGGCATCCTGTCCGGGACGCTCGCCTATCTGTTCAATACCTGGGATGGCAGCGTGCCGTTCTCGTCGATCGTGCGGGATGCCAAGTCGAAGGGTTACACGGAGCCGGATCCCCGTGATGATCTCTCGGGCACCGACGTCGCCCGCAAGCTGATCATCCTCGGCCGCGAGATGGGGCTCAGGCTCGAGCTCGGCGATGTCGCTCTCGAAGGACTCGTTCCGCCGGCGCTGGCCGGGTGCAGTGCGGATGAATTCCTGGCGCGGTTGCCGGAGTTCGACGCACCCATGCTCGCGAGGCTCAGGACTGCGCAGGCTCATGGGCGTGTCCTGCGCTACGTCGGTTCGCTCGATGCAGCATCAGGCCGCGCGTCGGTTGGGTTGGTGGAGCTCGAACGCTCGCATCCGTTCGCGAACATCGCGCTGACCGACAACATCGTGCGGTTCATTACCAGCCGCTACAACAGGAACCCGCTGATCGTGCAGGGCCCGGGAGCGGGCCCTGAAGTGACGGCAGGCGGCGTATTCGCCGACCTGCTGCGGATCTGTGCGTACCTGGGGGCCCGGCTATGACGACCGCTTGCAGGAGAGGCTTTTGGATCACGCGCTAGCTTTTGCTCCCGCCAGCGTCGCCAACGTGGCTGTCGGCTTCGACGTGCTGGGCCACAGCGTCCAGGCGATCGGCGATCGCGTGCGTGCCAGCCGTTCAGCGCAGCCGGGTGTGCGCATTACCTCGATCACCGGCGTCGTGGCGGAACTGCCGCTGGAGACCGAACGCAATACGGCCGGCATGGCGGTCCTTGCCATGGTGAAGGCACTCAAGCCGTCGTTCGGCATCGAACTCGCGATCGAGAAGGGTATTCCGCTCGCTTCCGGGCTCGGCGGGTCGGCTGCTTCAGCGGTGGCTGCGGTCGTCGCGGCCAACGCGCTGTTCGACACCCCGGTGGGCAACATCGAGCTGCTCAAGTTCGCGATGCAGGGCGAGGCCGTGGCCAGTGGCTCGGTACACGTGGACAATATCGCGCCCTCGCTGTTTGGCGGTCTCGTCCTGACGGTCGGCATCGACAACCCGAACGTCAAGCAGATCCCCGTTCCCCAGAACCTGCGCAGTGTCCTGGTCCATCCGCACATGATGCTGTCGACGCGCGAAGCGCGGCAGATCCTCAAGCCGACCGTCGCATTGTCGGACGTGATCTGGCAGCAGGCCAATCTCGCGGGGTTCCTCACGGGCTGCTTCACGGGAGACATCAGCCTGATCCGGGCATCGCTCGAAGACGTGGTGATCGAGCCGCAGCGGCAGGTGCTGATTCCCGGCTTCAAGGCGGTCAAACAGGCAGCGCTCGCCGGCGGTGCCCTCGGCTGTTCGATTTCCGGTGCCGGCCCCACGGTGTTCGCCTGGTGCGAAGAGCAGGACGCGGTGGTCATTCGCGATGGCATGGTGGCTGCCTTTGCCGCGGCAGGTCTCGGGACCGACGCCTGGATCTCGCCGCTCGACCCGCGGGGCGCGCGCCTCGTCAACGAATGACTCGCCAGGGAATGGAAGGGGCATGAGGCTCGTCAGCACCCGCAACCGGGAACAGGTAGCCGGCGTCAGTGCAGCGATTGTCCGCGGCATCGCGCCGGATGGCGGGCTTTACATTCCCGAGCGCTTTCCCCGCCTCGAACCGGCTGCGTTCGAGGGAGCCAACGACGTCGCCGCGATCGGGGAACGCCTGCTCGTGCCTCTGCTGGCGGATGATCCGCTCGCACCAGACCTGAAGGCCATCCTCGGCGACGCTTTCGATTTTCCCGCCCCGCTCGTACCGCTCGCGAATACGCCGGGTCCGGCCAGCGTGCTGGAGCTGTTCCATGGGCCCACGTCCGCCTTCAAGGATTTCGGCGCCCGGTTCCTGGCGGCCAGCATGCAGAGGATCCGGCGCCATGCGGCGCGCACCCTGACGATCCTGGTGGCGACTTCGGGGGATACCGGTGGCGCGGTTGCTGCCGCGTTTCACCGCAGGCCGGGCATGGAAGTGGCCGTGCTCTACCCCAAGGGACTCGTCTCGCAGCGACAGGCGCAGCAGCTCGCGTGCTGGGGTGACAACGTCCGGACCTTTGCGGTCCGCGGCACGTTCGACGATTGCCAGCGGCTGGTGAAGGCAGCCTTCCAGGATCCGTCGCTCGCGCAGACCCACGAGCTGTCGTCCGCCAACAGCATCAACATCGGGCGGCTCCTGCCGCAGATGGTCTATTACGCTTGCGCCAGCCTCGAGATCTGGCGTCAGGAAGGCGTAAAGCCCGGCTTCATCATCCCGACCGGCAATCTCGGCAATGCAGTCGCCTGTCTCTGGGCGCGGCATATTGGCCTGCCGATTGGCGAGATCGTGCTCGCGACGAATGCGAACCTCACCGTTACCGACTACCTGCGCACCGGAGACTGGCAGCCGCGCCAGAGCCTGGCCACGCTTGCGTCCGCCATGGACGTGGGTGCGCCAAGCAACATGGAGCGCCTGCGGTCACTTTATCCCGCGATCGATCAGCTCCGGGGGCAGGTCACTGCCTACAGCGTGAGCGATGCAGAGATCCGCGCGACCATCCAGCGCGATGCCGTTGAGATCGGGCAGGTGTGGTGCCCGCATACGGCCACTGCAGCACACGTTTACCGGCAGCTCGTGGGCGGACCGGGGGCTGGCCAGCACTGGGTGCTGGTGTCGACGGCGCATCCCGCTAAGTTCAATGACATCGTCGAACCGCTGGTCGGACGCGAAGTCCCGGTGCCGACGGCCCTTGCCGCGCTGCTCTCCCTGCCGCGGCAGGAAACGGAGCTGGCGGCTGAGCTTTCAGTCCTGCGTGCCGGCCTGCAGGAGGCTCGCCCCTCGTGACGCCTGCCATGTCGCCCGAACTGCAACTGGTCATCGCTGTCGGTGCGGCCATCGCGCTCTGCGTGTCACTCGGCGTCTTCCTGTATCGCTATCTGCGGCGCCGTGGGGCACAGAAGCGCACCGAAGATACCATCGCGGCGATTGCGTACGACATGCTCAGGAACGTGCTCGTGCCCAACGGCATGGGTGGCCAGATCCATATCCACTACCTGCTGCTGACGGAAAGTGGCTTGCTGGTGATCGACCTGGTCGATGCGCCCGGCGCGATTTTCGGCGGCGACCAGATGACCGAGTGGACGGCCATTGGCAAGAAGCGCCGCTATACCTTCGGCAACCCGCAGCACGCGCTGTATGACCGGATGGCGGCAGTCCGGTCGCTGGCGGGAGAGGTGCCGGTCGAGGGTCGCGTCGTCTTTTCGCTGCGCAGCGAGTTCCCCAAGGGCAAGCCGCGGTACGTGATCCGCATCGATGAACTCGGTGAGGATTTTGCCGCGGTCGACGCATCCCGAGGCAGTGCGGCAGCTGCGTTCGCCGATGTCTGGCAGCACATCCGCTCGCATTCCGAGCGCAATCCGCTCGCGAGCTGAACGCCGGTCAGGGAACCTCTGAAATACTGCCATCTGAAACTGTCGACGCATTTTCAACCCTGGTCTTTCAGTCAGTTGCATCGCTGTTCGCCTGGCACAGTTAGCAGGGTGATGCAAAACCCTTTGCAGCACCCTGATAACCCGAGTCAGGGACGACTCGGCGAAATCCAATGAGTTCAAACTCATTAGATTTCGGGAGCCAGTGAAAACCACGCTTTTCGTTGGCTCCAGATGCAAAAGGCACGGATAGCCTTTTGCATCACCCTGTTAGGTAAATCAGAGCTTCCTTAGGTTTCGTCGATCCAGCGGAACAGCTCAAGTGCGTTCTGCGTCGTGTAGGCCGCGACTTCCGCCACCGTTTCTTCCCTCAGTCCGGCGATCGCCGCGACGATGTGCGGCAGCCAGACCGGTTCGTTGCGCCGGTTCTTCGGCAGGGGCTTGAGATCCCGCGGCAGCAAGTAGGGCGCGTCCGTTTCCACCAGCAGCCGGTCGCGCGGAATGAAGCGCACTACTTCCCGCAGGTGTTGCCCGCGACGCTCATCGCACAGCCAGCCGGTAATGCCGATATGCAGTCCGCGCTCGAGGTAGGCGCGGGCTTCGTCGACGCCAGCAGTGAAACAGTGGGCGACGCCGCCCTGGATTCCCGGGAACTCAGACAGGATCGAGAGGAAGGGCGCATGCGCATCCCGCTGGTGGAGGAAAACCGGTTTGCCCGTGAGTACGGCAAGCTCCAGCTGCTGGCGGAATGCGTGCTCCTGCGCAGCGTGGGGCGAGAAATTCCGGAAGTAGTCGAGGCCGCATTCCCCCACCGCAAGCACGAGGGGTGATTCCAGCAGCGCCAGCAGTTCGTCCCGCGTACTGGTATTCCAGTCGCTGGCGTGGTGCGGATGAATGCCAGCCGTGGCGCGCAGTACCTGCGGTTCGCCGTCTGCGAGCTGCAGGGCCGCGCGGCTCTGTTCGACCGAACTGCCCGTGATCAACATGCGTGTGACGCCGGCGGCGATGGCGCGCTCCATGACGGCTGCCCGGTCCGAGGCGAAGCTGTCGTGCGTGAGATTGAGACCGATGTCGATCAGGTCGGGAGCTTTCAAGGGTCACCCTGGTGCGAGCGGCCGCAGCATAGCCGAACTCGTCGCCCGCTGCGGGTTCAAGCTACACTCCCGACCGCATGCATGCCCTCACTTCCCTGCTCGCCTCGGCGCTGCTGTTTGCGGGTGGTTTTCTGCCAGCCCTGGCAGGGGAATCGCCGCTGGACAATGAAGGCACAGCGGCGCTGGATGAGGTCGGCACGCAATTGCAGTTTGCTTTCTACACGGCGAATGTTCCGGCATTGAGGCGGGAGCTGGCGCGCCTCGCTGCCATCGACGCGCCCGGCCTCGAGCCACTCAAGGCAACCTACGCGGGTTATGGTGAGTGGAAACTGGCCGAGCTGCTGCGGACGCGGGATGCAGGGGCTGCTGCCGATGCGGCGCGCAACTGCACAAGCCAGATGGAAACGGCCCTGGACCGCGAGCCACAGCGCGCGGTCCTCGCTGCCATGCTGTCCCTCTGCCAGCGACGGGTGAGCGAACTGGATGGCAAGGTAAGGGCCCCGCTCGCTGCGACGCGCAGCCGTCAGAACTTGGAGCGCGCCCAGAAGCTCGCGCCCCGGGATCCCCGCGTGCTGCTGATTGCGGGCATCATCGACTACGAACAGCGCCGGACTTCCCGTGAAGGCCTCGAGGCAGTCCGTGCGCAACTCCTGGCCGCCGCGGCCGCCTTCGAAGGCGGCTATCCGACGGGTGCGGTAAACGACCTGTTCGCGAATGCGCTGGATTGGGGGCAGGCGGAAGCCTGGGCCACGCTGGGCCGCCTTCACCTGGAGCTCGGCGATGCCGTGGCGGCGCGTGATGCACTGGAACGAGCCCTGATCCTGGTCGAGGACTACCAGGAAGCCCGCCTGCTGCTGCAGGAAATCACTGGCCAGCGCCCGGTACGCTGAATGTCTCCGTACCCGCACCTGTTTGCACCGCTCGATCTCAAGGTGGCCGTCCTGCCGAATCGCGTGCTGATGGGGTCGATGCATACCGGTCTCGAAGACCATCGCCGCGATGCCCACCGGTGGGCGGCGTTCTATGCGGAGCGCGCTCGGGGCGGGGTGGCGCTGATGGTCACCGGCGGGATCGCGCCGAACCTTTCCGGGTGGCTCGCACCGTTCGCCGCCAAGCTCAATCGCCGCTGGGATGTCAGTCGGCACCGGCCGGTCACGCAGGCGGTGCAGGCGGAGGGCGGACGGATCTGCCTGCAGATCCTTCATGCAGGACGCTATGCCCATCATCCCTTCGCCGTGGCGCCGTCGGCGATCCGTTCCCCGATCAGCCGCTTTGCACCGCGCGCCTTGTCGTCGCGGGGTGTTGAGAACCAGATTCGCGCGTTCGCCCGCACGGCCGCACTCGCGCGCGAAGCCGGATACGACGGCGTCGA
Source organism: Pseudomonadota bacterium (assembly GCA_031398625.1). GTDB lineage: Bacteria > Pseudomonadota > Gammaproteobacteria > Steroidobacterales > Steroidobacteraceae > CAIUGU01. The sequence goes on along the minus strand of JANNNQ010000052.1, from coordinate 13,577 downwards.
GATCATGGGTTCCGAGGGCTATCTCATCAACCAGTTCATCGCGCGGCAGGCCAATCGCCGCACGGATGAATGGGGCGGTGACTTCGATGCACGCTGCCGCTTTCCCGTCGAGATCGTGCGGCAGGTGCGCGCCGCGGCTGGCCCGGATTTCATCGTCATCTACCGGCTGTCGATGCTCGACCTTGTTGCGGAGGGCAATACGCTGGAGGAGACGGTTCGCCTTGCGCAGGCCGTCGAAGCGGCGGGCGCCACCCTGATCAATACGGGCATCGGCTGGCACGAGGCGCGAATTCCGACGATAGCGACGCGCGTGCCCCGGGCGGGCTTCGCGTGGGTGACGGCACACCTCATGGGCAAGGTGGGCATACCGCTCGTCGCGACCAATCGCATCAACGACCCCGCGGTAGCAGAAGCGATCCTGCGGGCCGGACAGGCCGACATGGTGTCGCTTGCACGGCCCTTGCTCGCCGATCCGCAGTTCGTGGCGAAGGCGGCGGCGAACCGGGCCGATGAGATCAACACCTGCATCGCCTGCAACCAGGCGTGCCTCGATCATGTGTTCGAGGGCAAGCGCGCCAGCTGCCTCGTGAATCCCCGGGCGTGCCATGAACTGGATCTCGCGTATGTGGCTGCGGCCCGGCCATTGCGGATTGCAGTGGTCGGCGCGGGACCCGCTGGTCTTGCCTGCGCGGTGGTCTCCCGGCAACGGGGTCATGACGTGACGCTGTTCGAATCGGCACATGAGATCGGCGGCCAGTTCAACCTGGCCAAGCGCATTCCGGGCAAGGAGGAATTCCATTCGACGCTGCGCTACTTCCGCCGCCAGCTGGAGTTGCTGCACGTCACCGTGCGTCTCAATGAGCGCGCCACCGCGGCCGTGTTGCTCGCTGGCCGCTTCGATCACGTCGTGCTGGCCACGGGAGTGCAGCCAAGGATGCCGTCGGTGCCCGGGATCGATCATCCGAAGGTACTGTCCTATCTCGACGTCCTGGCCCGCGGACATGAAGTGGGGAAGCGCGTCGCGATCATGGGGGCGGGAGGCATCGGCTTCGATGTGGCGACTTTTCTGAGCGAGGATCACGCGACCAGCATGGATCCGGAAGTCTTCATGGCGGAGTGGGGCGTGGACATGAGCCTTGCAGCTCGTGGCGGCGTCCAGGCCCAAGTGGCCCAGTTCCACGAAACGCGACGGCATATCTGGATGCTGCAGAGAAAGGACACGAAGCCCGGCGCCGGCCTCGGGAAGACGACCGGCTGGATCCACCGGACGGCGCTGCGCCACCATGGCGTCGAGATGTGGTCGGGAGTGGGCTACGATCGTATCGATGATGCAGGGCTGCATGTCACGACGAGGGATGGAGCCCGAGTGCTAGAAGTCGATCACATCGTGATCTGTGCCGGACAGGAATCGTTGCGTGACCTGGAACCGGATCTGCAGGCGGCCGGCGTTTCCTTGCATCGCATAGGCGGCGCCGACCTCGCTGTCGAGCTTGATGCGAAGCGGGCCATCGACCAGGGCTGCCGGCTGGCTGCCCGGCTGTAACTCTCATGTCATTCCAGTTGCCGCTTTTCTCCCCACAGGATCGCAGCGAACCCTGGGCGGTCCGTGTGAGCAGCCGGGCCCGCCGCCTGTCGGTCCGCATCTATCCCGGAGGCAAGGTCGAGGTCGTCGTGCCGCCGCGGGTGTCTTCAGCCATCGTGCAGCGCTTCATTGGCCAGCATCGTGACTGGATCGAGCGCCGTGTGAAGGAATGGAAGGCTGCTGCTGCGCCGGCGCCCGTCCGTCCGAATCGACTAGAGTTGCCGGCCATCGGCATTTCCTGTCCCGTTGTCTATGAGGCGGCGACCGGCGTGACGCGCGTCAAAGCCGGTCCGGACGCATTGCAGGTTCGCGGCAACGTTGATGACCTGCGCAGCGTCACGCGGGCTCTCGAGCGCTGGCTGCGTGAGAAGGTCCTCACGGCGATGGCAGTGCAGGTTCAGGCCCTGGCCGAGCAGGGCGGATTCCTTTACAGACGGATTCGCATCCGGCGCCAGCGCACACGGTGGGGCAGCTGCTCGAGCAAAGGCACCTTGAGTCTCAATGTCTGCCTTGCCTTCCTCGACCCCGCGGTCGCGCGCTACCTGCTGGTCCACGAGCTGTGCCACACACGGCACATGAACCATTCGCAGCATTTCTGGGCACTGGTGGAAGAACATGAGCCGGAGTGGCGCCAGCTCGATCGCGCGCTGAACCAGGGCTGGCGGCAGGTGCCCGCCTGGATTCTGCTATAACGACCCAATGAAAACGCCCCCCGACTTGAAGGGCCACGCTGGCCCTGACTTGAGCGAAGAGCAGGTTTACTGGGATCTCGGCGAGTCGCAGAGCTACGGCCAGTACCTCAACCTCGATCGCCTGCTGTCGGCGCAGCATCCGCTGTCGTACCAGCATGACGAGATGCTGTTCATCATCATCCACCAGGCAAGCGAGCTCTGGATGAAACTCTGCCTGCACGAACTCAATGCCGCGCGTGAGCACATCCGCCGCGACGATCTCGGTCCTTCGTTCAAGATGCTCGACCGCGTGTCACGCATCCAGGCACAGCTGGTGCAGTCATGGGATGTGCTGGCCAGCATGACCCCGGCCGACTATTCCGCGTTCCGCAACTACCTCGGCAAGTCGTCGGGCTTCCAGTCGCACCAGTACCGCCTGCTCGAGTTCCTGATCGGCAACAAGCACGCGGCAACCATCGAGGTGTTCAAGTGCGAACCGGACACCTACGCTGCGCTGGAGCGTGCGCTCGCGAGTCCCAGCATCTACGACGAAGCGCTGCGGTTGCTGAGTCGCCGCGGCTTCGAGATTCCTGCCGGATACCTGGACCGCGACTGGACGCAGCCCTATGTGCCCAGCAAGCAGGTGGCGGCCTCCTGGCTCGCGGTGTACCACAGCGTGGACGATCACTGGGATCTCTACGATCTCGCCGAGCGCCTGCTCGACCTCGACCACAAGTTCCAGCTCTGGCGCTACAGCCACATGAAGACGGTGGAACGCATCATCGGCTACAAGCGGGGCACCGGCGGAACGGGCGGGGTTTCCTATCTCGCCAAGCTGCTGGAGCTGCAGTTCTTCCCGGAACTGTGGTCGATCCGGACGGCGATGTAGGTACGATCCTCTCGTCCGACACAAGGCCGTCAAGTTCGGCACCCGGTGCGCACTCGGCTAGAATTCGGGCACCCGACCCGTCCGGGGTCTGCCAATTCCAGGGGCGACACTGATGACAAGCCTTGCTGCGACGAACACACTGCCGGCCCTCGCACTGCTGCTGACGTTGACTGCTGCCCAGGGACTCGCCGCGGAGGGAGTCTCCGGACGCGCACGCGCGCTGCACGAGCGCATTCTCACGCTGGACAGTCACCTCGATACGCCCGCCCAGTTCGACGATCCGGACTGGGACATCCTCAAGCGGCACGAACCGACCGACGGCAACGACCAGGTCGATTATCCGCGCATGATCGAGGGCGGACTCGATGGCGGGCTGTGGGTGATCTTCACGCCGGAGCGAGGGCAGACGCTGTCTGACCACCGAAACGCCCGTGATCACGGACTGCAGCGACTGCTCCGGATCCATGCGCTGCTCGCGGCTCACCCTGACAAGTTTGAACTTGCCCGCACCGCGGAGGATGCACTGCGCCTCCATCAGGCCGGCAAACGCGTCGTCTACATCAGCATCGAGAACGCCTCGCCCCTGGCCACCGATCCCTCGCTTCTGCAGTTCTATTTCGACCAGGGGGTGCGGGTGCTCGGCCTCGTGCATACCGCCAATAACGAGTTCGCCGATTCCAGTTCTGTCCCGCCCAAATGGCAGGGCTTGAGCGAGAAGGGACGCGAGCTGGTGGCCGAGGCCAACCGGCTCGGTATCGTCATTGATCAGTCACATGCGTCGGACACGGTGTTTGACCAGCTGCTCGAGCTTTCCAAAGCACCGATTCTACTGAGCCATAGCAGCGCGGATGCGGTTCATGAGCATCCGCGCAACATCGATGACGAGCGACTGCGGCGCCTTGCCGCGAAGGGCGGCGTGATCCAGGTGAACGCCCTCGGAGCATATCTGGCCGACACCGGAGAGACAGGCGAATACCGCCGGGAACTCCGCGACCTGATCGCACGGTTCGCTGACCAGCCAGATGCCGCGGAGCTCGCGAGTGCTCGCGAGGAACTGGCGCGGAAGTACACCATCCGGAAAGCCACCTTCGAGGACTACAAGCGGCACGTGCTCCACATTCTCAAGGTGGTGGGCCCGGACCACGTCGGTTTCGGTGCAGACTGGGACGGTGGCGGCGGCGTGATCGGACTGGAGGATGTCTCGAGGCTGCCAAAACTCACCGAATGGCTGCTGCAGGAAGGTTATACCGAGCAGCAGATCGCCAACATCTGGAGCGGCAATCTCCTGAGGGTGATCGGAGCGGCGCAGCGGGTGGCAAATGAGCTCGCCCCTGCCGCAAAGTGAAGATCGGGGCGATGGGTACCTGGAAGACGGACGGTGCCGGGATACCGGGATCACACAAGAGGCAGTCACTCCCCGAACTTGTACCGCAGCTGCACGAACCACTCGCGGCCCGTCGGATCGTAGTTCAGGTCCGAGAAGTACGGATACGTGTCGTAGCTCGGATCTTCCGGCGGTTCCTCGTCAAAAAGATTGTCCACGAACAAGCTGGCTTCCGCAGCGCCGCCGAGGAAGCGGTAGCTCACCGAGCCACTCCATTCCACATGCGTGCCGATGCGCCCGGTCTCGTCCCAGCGCGGGACCGAGCCGAGCCGCTCGCCGAACAGCGTCGTGGTCCAGTCCGCGTACTGCCAGGTGACGCTGCCGCGCATCTTGCTGCGGAAATCGAACACCTGCAGGTCGTCGCGGGAGTTCTCGAACGGATCGCCAGCGAAGTCGCGGGTGTCGAACTTGAGTACATGGCTGTAGTTCAGCTGGTACGTGAGGCTGCCCTGGGTCGGCAGCTGCTGGACGAAGCTCAGCGACGTGTCGATGCCGCTGGTCTTGTAGTCGGCCGTGTTGATGGGGCCGGTCCGCACCAGATCGATGTACTCGGAGAAGTCTGTCGCATCGACCGGCGTACGATTCACGCGCGCCAGGATGGACTGGCACTGGCCGGAATTGACGTCCACCGCCGCACCGCTGGCTGTCTGGCCGAGACGGCAATCAGCTTCGATCTCCAGGATCTTGGTGATCGGATAATCGATGACCAGTCCGGTGATCTCGATGTGGTAGTAGTCGAGAGCGAGGCTCAGGCGGCTCGTCGGCTGGAAAACGACGCCCAGCGTGAAGGATTCGCCTTCTTCTTCCTCGAGCCCGGGATTTCCCTGCGACTCGCCCTCGATGTTGGCGGGATTGCGTGAGCAGGCCGGCAGCGACACGCCGGGTTCATTGGCCCGGCACCAATACTCGTCATCCACCTGTGCGAAGTAACCGCTCGGATCGGCGAAGACGAAATGCATGTCCGGTGCCCGGAAACTCGTGGCGAGCGAACCGCGCAGAAGCAAGGTGTCGGTCGGCCGGAACTCGAGTCCGAGGTTGTAGCTGAAGGCATCGTCCACGTTCGTGATGTCGTCGTACTTGTCGTAGCGGCCGGCCAGGGTGGCGCGCAGCTTGTCGTACAGCGGTACACCGAACTCGACGCCACCGGCGTAGCGATCGCGCTTGCCACCGCCGCCCGAGCCGGTGAAAGCCCAGAAGTCGCCCGCAATCGTGCGCGGGTCCAGCGTGATCTCGTATTCCTGGGTACCCCATTCGACGATGGCGGCCATCGAGACCGGGCCGGAAGGCGTCTGGAACAGGTCGCCCGTCAGGACGACGTTCACGACATCGTTCGAGGAATCGGCTTCGTCCCGGCCCACCGCAGACAGCTGCTGGTAGATCTGCGGTGTCAGTGGGCTGTACAGGCGGGTGAGGTTCACCGCATAGGCCGGCAAGCCGAAGCCTTCCGGATCGATGTCGAACCCGAGGTTCGGACCGAGGAAATAATCCTCCACCTCCGGATTGAGGAGATGCCGGGCCGCGTTCTCGACCTTGTAGTCCGAGTGGCTGTAGGTCGCCTCGTATTCCCACCGGCTGCCGAACAGTCCTCCGCGGAAGCCGACCGCATAGTCGAGAACGCGGTCTTCCTCGGTGGTCACGCGCGCCTCCCGTCCACCAATCTCGGACGCCAGGATGAACCGCTGCAGCACTTCATAGCCGGTGCTGTCGGGCCCGGCATTGGTGTTGTAAATGACGTCCGAAACGATCGGAAACCAGTAGTCGAAGTTCGAGTCGTATTCCGCGTCCTGGTCGAAATAGTTGACCGAGCCGAAGAGTTCGAAGCCGTCGAGGTCCAGCGTGGCATTGGCGTAGATCGAGACACGATCGCGCTCGTTGCGGATCGTCTGCTGGGCATCGGCATCCGGCCGGCCGCAATAGTTGCCGCGACCTGCACGCAGCGAATACTGGAGCTCAGGCCACGGAGCGCAGGCATTCGCGCCCGGATCCAGGTAGTCAAACCCGTCGCCATCGAGATCGTCGAGCGCATCGGAGCGCAGGATCGAGCGGGTGTTGATGCGCAGCGCCTCGACCGGGTTGTCCTGGACGGAATCCATGAAACTGCGCTCGTAACCGTACAGCGGATCGCGCTTCATGTATTCGGCCGCGTAGGTCACGTTCAGGATGCCGCGATTGAAGCCACCGACGCCCTGGATGCGCGTGGAGGAGCCGCCGCCTTCGGTTGTGTCGCCGTAGCGCACGTTGACATCGAACGTGTTGCCGAGATCCTTCTTCAGGATGATGTTCATGACGCCCGCGATGGCGTCCGAACCGTAGATCGCCGAGGCACCGCCTGAGAGGAACTCGATCCGTTCGACCGCGGCGGTCGGGATGGCGGCGATGTCGACGAAATTGCTTTCGCCGTTGTACGGCAGGGGATAGTCGGTGACGCGGCGACCGTCGAGCAGGACGAGCATCCTGCCGGCGCCGAGTCCGCGGGCGCTGACGGCGCTGGCGTTGGGGGTGAATCCGGCAACGTACTGCTCGTCCTGCGTCGCGCCGTTGATCTGGGTGAGGGACTTCACCGCTTCGTACACAGTGACGAAGCCTTCGCGCTCGAACTGCTCGCTGGACAGCACGATGACAGGCGAGGGTCCCTCGAACTCGGGCCGCCGCAGGCGTGAGCCGGTCACCACGATGTTCTCGAGTTCCGCCGCGGGGGCTGCTGACTGGGCCGCGGCGGGCAGGGCTGAAGCAAGTGCCGCGATCGCGAGGGTCAGGTGTATTGCCTGACGAAGATTTGCCTTCAACATCCTGTTATCTCCCGATATGTTCATCCGCCCCAATGAACATAAGAGTAGGCGTGGATCACACTCCTTGGGAAGTGGTTGCCCCGAAAAACAGGCAGAAATTCAGGCCTGCGTCGCGGCGGCCCGCCGGCGGCGGGCCTTCCACACCCGCCAGCCCAGCAGGAACGCCACGATCGCGGCGTAGATCAGGGGTTCGCGGATGTCGGCCTTGATCAGCCAGTAGAAATGCCAGACCCCGAGGATGGCGATCGGGTAGACCAGCCGGTGGAGTTTCTTCCAGCGTTTGCCCAGGCGCCGCATCATGCCGTTGGTCGAGGTGATGGCGAGGGGAATCAGCATCAGGAAGGCGGCAAAGCCGATCGTGATGAATGGCCGTTCGACGATGTCGGCAAAGATGCCTGCCAGGTAGAAATCCTGGTCAATGATCAGCCACGTGAGGAAGTGCAGGAGCACGTAGAAGAAGGCATACAGCCCGAGCATCCGCCGGAAGCTGAGCAGCCACACCTTGCCGGTCGCATCCCGCAAGGGTGTCACCATCAGCGTGAGCACCAGGAACCGGAGTCCCCAGAGCCCGAGGGAATGCAGGAGGGTTTCGACGGGGTTCGCGCCGAGGCTGAAACGCGCAACGCCGAAGGCTCCCGCCACCAGGGACGCGAGCGGCAGCAGGCAGATGACGAACAGGAGCGGCTTCCAGAAGCGCTCGATCTGCTGCTGGCGGGTCACGTAGCGATTCGGATCAGAAGTTGCGGCGCAGGTCCATGCCCTTGTACAGGCTCGCCACCTGCTCGGCATAGCCGTTGAACATCAGCGTGGGCTGGCGGGCCGCGAAAAGCCCCGCCCCGATGATCTGCTCGCGGGCCTGGCTCCAGCGCGGGTGATCGACTTCCGGGTTGACGTTCGCGAAGAAACCGTATTCGCGGGGTGCCGAGCGGTTCCAGGAGGTCGTCGGCTCGCGTTCGGTGAAGCGGATCTCGACGATCGACTTGATGCCCTTGAACCCATACTTCCACGGCGTGACCAGCCTGATCGGTGCGCCGTTCTGGTTCGGCAGCGTCTTGCCGTACACGCCGACTGCCATGATCGCGAGCGGATTCATCGCCTCGTCGATCCGCAGCCCCTCCACATACGGCCATTCCAGGACGGGATAGCGCAGGCCCGGCATCTCGCCAGGCCGGTTGACCGTGGTGAAGGCGACGTATTTGGCTTTCGAAGTCGGCTTGAAGCGCTTGAGCAGATCGCCCAACGGGAAGCCGACCCAGGGAATGACCATCGACCAGGCCTCGACGCAGCGCATGCGGTAGATGCGCTCCTCGAGCGCATGCGGCTTGAGGATGTCTTCGTAGCTGAAGCTGCCCGTGACTTCGGCTTCCCCTGAAACCTTGACGGTCCAGGGTTGCGGCTTGAACCGCCCGGAATTCTGGGCCGGATCGGCCTTGTCCGTGCCGAACTCGTAGTAGTTGTTGTACCCGACCACCGCGTCAAGCGGGGTGGGCGTCAGGTCCTTGCCGAACGCGGCGTTCTTCGTGAACTTGAGGGTGGTCTGTGCGGGGGTTTCGCCGGCCAGCGACTCGCCGGCTGCGCCAATCAGTCCTGCTGCCATCGCGGCCTTCAGGAAGACGCGCCGGTTCTCGTAGACCGGTTGCGAGGTGATATCCGAAGGCAGGATGCCGCCGAGGTACTCGGGACGTTTGATCAGCATGGCACCCTCTTCACGCCCTGTGGCGATTGCAGAATCGTTCAACTATGACTGGACAGGGTGGCGGAACCGCTATCGCGGCCGCCGCCACCTCCCGTCTGATCGTCCTCGTCCCTACAAGTTCGTCCCGAACGGGGCCCGCGTTACAGGCTCAGGCAGCCTTGGCTCCCGCCGCGAGCTGGCGCAGCACGTACTGGAGGATACCGCCGTGCCGGAAATAGTCCCGTTCCTTCGGCGTATCGATGCGTACGCGCGCGTCGAACCGGATCGGCTGGCCGGATGCAGGCGTGGCAACCACCGTCACCATCTTCGCCGCACCCCCGTTCAGGCCGATGATTTCGAACGTTTCGTGGCCCGTGAGGCCGATGGATTGCGCGTTCTGGCCATCCTTGAACTGCAGCGGCAGCACGCCCATGCCAATCAGGTTGGAGCGGTGGATGCGCTCGAAGCTCTCGGCGATCACGGCCTTCACGCCGAGCAGCATCGTGCCCTTCGCGGCCCAGTCACGTGACGACCCGGTGCCGTATTCCTTGCCCGCGATGACCATCAGCGGCGTGCCTTCCTGCTGGTAGCGCATGGATACGTCGTAGATGCTGCCCTGCTCGCCACTCGGACTGTGCAGCGAGATGCCGCCTTCCGTGCCGGGGACCAGCAGGTTGCGCAGGCGGATGTTCGCGAACGTGCCGCGCATCATGACCTCATGGTTGCCGCGACGGGCGCCGTAGGAGTTGAAGTCCTGCGGCTTCACGCCGAGCGAGACCAGGTACTTGGCAGCGGGGCTCGACTTCGAGATGTCGCCGGCCGGGGAGATATGGTCCGTGGTGACCGAATCGCCGAGCAAGGCGAGTGCGCGCGCCCCGCGGATGTCGGCGACGGCATGCGGCTGCATCGTCATGCCAACGAAGTAAGGCGGATTCTTCACATACGTCGAATCGCCGTCCCAGGTGTAGATCTTGCCGGTCGGGATCTTGACTGAATTCCAGTTGGCGTCGCCCGCATACACGCTCGCATAGCTCTTCTTGAACATCTGCGACGTGACGGACGTGATGATCGCTGCCTGGATCTCGGCGGCGCTGGGCCAGATGTCCTTGAGGTAGACCGGCTTGCCGTCACTGCCCGTGCCCAGCGCTTCGGTCGTCAGGTCGAGGTCCAGCGTGCCGGCCAGTGCGTAGGCGACCACCAGCGGCGGCGACGCGAGGAACTTCATCTTCACCTCCGGCTGCACGCGGCCTTCGAAGTCGCGGTTGCCCGAGAGCACCGAGCAGCCCACCACGTCGCCTGCCTTCACGGCATCCGAGATCTCCGGCTTCAGGGGGCCCGAGTTGCCGATGCAGGTCGTGCAGCCGAAGCCAACGGTGTAGAACCCGAGGGCGTCCAGCTCGCTGAGCAGGCCGGCCTTCTCGAGGTAATCCGTCACGACCCGCGAACCGGGGGCCAGGCTGGTCTTGACCCACGGTTGGGAGCTGAGGCCCCGCTTGCGGGCGTTGCGCGCGAGCAGGCCCGCAGCGATCAGTACGGCCGGATTCGAGGTGTTCGTGCAGCTCGTGATGGCGGCGATCAGCACCGCCCCATCCTTTACTTCAAAACGCTTGCCGTCGACGATCGCAGTGCCGGCCCCCGTGGCAGAGGGATCCTTCTTCGTGCGTTCTTCCGCCATCTTCTTCACGCTGTCGCGGTACGTCTGTTTGGCGACGCGCAGTGGCACGCGGTCCTGCGGGCGCTTGGGTCCGGCAAGCGACGATTCCACCGTGCCCATGTCGAGTTCGAGCACATCGGTGTAGTCCGCCTGCCGCTGGCCGTTGGCGCGCCAGAGGCCCTGGTGTTTCGCGTAGTCCTCGACCAGCTTGATGTGCGCCGCGTCGCGCCCGGTCAGCTCGAGGTACTTGAGCGTTTCCTCGTCGATCGGAAAGATGCCGCACGTGCTGCCGAATTCCGGCGCCATGTTGGCGAGCGTCGCGCGATCGGCGAGCGGCAGGTTGGCAAGGCCATCGCCGAAGACCTCGACGAACTTGTCGACGACCCCTTTCTTGCGCAGCATTTCGGTGACGGTGAGCACGAGGTCGGTGGCCGTCGTGCCGGGTGCCATCGTGCCGGTGAGCTTGAAGCCGATGACATGCGGAATCAGCATCGTGACAGGCTGGCCGAGCATCGCGGCTTCGGCTTCGATGCCGCCCACGCCCCAGCCCAGCACGCCGAGGCCGTTGACCATCGTCGTGTGGGAATCGGTCCCGACCACGGTGTCCGGATAGGCGGACCGCACGCCATCCTTGTCCGCGTCGAACACGACACGCGCGAGATGCTCGATGTTGACCTGGTGGACAATGCCGGTGTTCGGCGGGACGACCTTGAAATTGCGGAACGCGGTCTGGCCCCAGCGCAGGAACGCATAGCGCTCGGTGTTGCGGCTGAACTCGATCTCCGTGTTCTGCGCGAGCGAGGCCGCGGTGCCGTAGTTGTCGACCTGCACGGAGTGGTCGATCACGAGTTCGGCCGGCGAGAGCGGGTTGATTTCGTCGGCGTTGCCGCCGAGCTTCAGCATGGCTTCGCGCATGGCGGCCAGGTCGACGACAACGGGCACGCCGGTGAAGTCCTGCATGATCACGCGGCTCGGCGTGAAGGAGATTTCGTGGGAGGGGGCAGCGTTCTGGTCCCACTGCAGCAGCGCCTCCACGTCGGCGCGGGTGACATTGACGCCATCCTCGTAGCGCAGCAGGTTCTCGAGCAGGATCTTGAGAGAGTACGGCAGGCGGCCGAGGTCGTGGTCTTGCAGGGCGGCGAGGCTGAAAATCTCATAGTTGTTGCCGCCGCTCGCGAGAGTCGTGCGCGCCTTGAACGTATCCTTCATGCGTCCTCCAGATTCCCAGGTCATAAAAAAAGCGGCGCCTAAAAAAGCGGCGAAAGTATACCGGTATCGGCGTGCCCTGACAGGCCAAAAAACCCGGTAGCGGCGGGTCCGGTCGAGTCGATGACGCCGCCTCCGAGGCAAATGTCGTCGCGGTAGAGCACCAGATACTGTCCCGGGGTGACTGAGCGCTGCGGCAGCTCGAAGCGGACCGTGCAGCTGCCATCGTCGCCGATCTCCACCTCGCAACGCTGATCGGCCTGGCGAAAGCGGGTCTTTGCCCTGCACTGGAAATGCCCGGCTGGCGGACTGCCTGCAATCCACGAGAGTTCCGTTGCCTGCAACGACTGACTGAGCAGCGCAGGATGATCCCGGCCCTGGGTGACGACCAGCACGTTCCGCTCCAGATCCTTGGCCACGACATACCAGGGTTCTGCCGTGCCGCCGCTCTGGCCGCCGACCTTCAGGCCCTGCCGTTGCCCAAGCGTGTAGAACATGAGCCCCCGGTGCTCTCCCAGCGTCTGGCCTGCGGTGCTCTCGATCAGGCCGGGCTGGCCCGGGAGGTATCCCGCCAGGAAGTCGGCAAACGGCCGCTCGCCGATGAAGCAGATGCCGGTGCTGTCCTTCTTGTCGTGGACGGTGAGGCCGAGCGACTGCGCCCGCAGCCGGACCTCTTCCTTGCGTAAATGCCCGACGGGAAAGAGGGTTTTCGCCAGTGCAGCCTGCTTGACAGCATGGAGGAAGTAGCTCTGGTCCTTGGCGTCATCGAGGCCTTTCAGGAGCTGCACGCCATCGCGCCGGCCGATTCGCGCGTAGTGGCCGGTCGCCACGAAATCCGCACCCAGCCGCATCGCATGCTCGAAGCAGGCGCCGAACTTGATTTCGCGGTTGCACAGGACATCGGGGTTGGGGGTCCGGCCCCGGGCATACTCCTTCAGGAAGTGGGCGAAGACCCGTTCCCGGTACTCCGCAGCAAAGCTCACCTTGTGCAGTGGGATGCCGAGCTGTCGCGTGACCTTGAGCGCGTCCTGGTAGTCCGCGGCGCTGGTGCAGTAGCCGTCCTCGTCTTCCTCCCAGTTGCTCATGAACAGCCCTTCGACGCGGTAGCCCTCCTCGAGCAGGCAGGCGGCGGCGACAGACGAATCCACGCCGCCGGAAAGACTGGCGATCACGAGGGGAGCCGGGGCGGGCGAGGCGGGCATCGCCTCATTATAGGCCGCGAAGGCGGATCAGCCGGTCTGGCTGCTGCGCGAATCGGCTTGCAGGCCGGCCGTGGCGGCCAGATGGGCCACAAGCTCGAGCGGAAAGCGGCGTCCTGACAGGTAATCGTCGATGCAGCGCTGCACCAGCGGACTGCGCAGGCGCTGTTCCCTGGCATCGATCTGCTGGCGGGTGAGCCAGACAGTGCGTTCGATGCCGGTGTCGAGGGGGCGATCGGCCTCGTGGTTGCGGACTGCACCGTGAAAAGCCACCCGCAGGAAGCTTCGCGGCCGGCCATCGGCCCCGGGCGGGCGGTCCCACAGGTACACGCCGATCACGGCTTCGGGGACGAAATGCCACCCGGTTTCTTCAAGGGTTTCCCGGATGACCGCCTGGATGAGGCCTTCGCCGTACTCAAGGTGAGCCAATAATAATTGGTATGCGTTGATGAATTTGTTCAGGCTCAATATTTAATATACGCACTCTTCCGGTAGAAGCGGCACCGCCAGCCTGCTCTACCAACATAG
>JANNNQ010000084.1:0-1654 GCA_031398625.1 Pseudomonadota bacterium | reverse complement strand
CAGCTACCAGATGGTGGCCGAGGACGGGGAGGTATTCGATGCGCCGATCCCCGAGTTCACTCTCAGCGTGCCTCGGGTATTGCATTAGTGGTCCAGGACAACTCTCACCGCGGATACCCTACGTGCGCAGCACGTCGGAGCACCCTTTTAGGACGCGGAGGAAAATCAAGAGCGAGGAAGGGGAAAAGACGGGTCATGGATGCCTAGGTTTCCGCTAAGTTGTGTTTCGGCGGCCCTGCAATCGGAGTCAACTTTCGAATTCCTTTCCTCTCATTTGCCTTTCCTCCGCGTCCTCTGCGTCCTCCGCGTTGAGAGTTGTCCTAGACCACTAATGCAATACCCGGGGCACGCTCAGCGTGAACTCGGGAATCGGTGCATCGAATACCACCCCGTCCCCGGCCACCATCTGGTAGCTGCCGCGCATGGTTCCGACCGGTGTGGCGATTGCCGTGCCGCTGGTGTATTCGTAGCTCTCGCCGGGCTGCAGCCGGGGTTGCTGTCCGACCACGCCAAGACCGCGGACTTCCTGGACCCGGCTGTCGGCGTCGGTGATGATCCAGTGTCGGCTGATCAGCTGTGCGGCAACGCTACCGGAATTGTGGATGCTGACGCTGTACGCGAACACAAAGCGGCTGGCGGCCTCATCCGATTGCTCCGGAATATAAGTCGTCCTGACGGTGATGATGATGCCATATTTTTCCTGTGCGGCCATCCGGGTATTTGATATCAAGGGCCGGGCAGGAGCAAGACGTTTGCTACAATGATTCGCATGTATCGAATTGCTCCCAGCATCCTGTCCGCGAATTTCGCGAAGCTCGGCGAAGAAGTCCAGTCGGTCATCGCCGCCGGCGCCGACATCGTTCACTTCGACGTGATGGACAACCATTACGTTCCCAACCTGACAATCGGGCCGCTGGTCTGCGAAGCCATCCGTCCGCTCACGCAGGCGGTAATCGACGTTCACCTGATGGTCAGGCCGGTCGACCGCATCGTTCCCGATTTCGCCAAAGCCGGTGCCAAGATCATCAGCTTCCACCCCGAGGCTTCGGAACACGTGGACCGCACCATCGGCCTGATCAGGGAATCGGGGTGCAAGGCTGGCCTGGTGCTGAATCCCGCCACGCCCCTGTCCTGGCTCGACCATACGCTGGACAAGATCGACCTGGTCCTGATCATGTCGGTCAACCCCGGTTTCGGCGGGCAGAAGTTCATTCCCGGCGCGCTGGAGAAATTGCGCCGGGTGCGCAAGCTCATAAAGGATTCCGGCCGGGATATCTGGCTGGAGGTGGACGGCGGCGTGAAAGTGGACAACATCGCCGAAATCGCAAGGGCCGGTGCCGATACCTTCGTCGCCGGCTCGGCCATTTTCGGCAGCAAGGACTACAAGGCCACGATCGCCTCGATGCGCTCTGAACTTGCCAAGGCTTGAATGCCAGACCAAGCGCTCACCGCAGAGGACGCAGAGGACGCGGAGGAAAGCCAAGGGAGAGAAAGATAGTTATTTTGGGGCATTTATTAAAAGTGTTGCTGGATCAGTATTTGGCGGCAAACATGGCACACTTCGCTGTTTTTCACCTCGAATTCGATCTTCCTCGTTATTGTTTTCCTTCGCCACGTCTTCGAGCCGTACGTGAAGGCGATCGGATTCGTCGAC
>JANNNQ010000081.1:0-2270 GCA_031398625.1 Pseudomonadota bacterium | reverse complement strand
GCCGCTTCCGTCGGCAGCGCGAAGCCCGCCGACGCGAGCACTCCGAAGGTCTTGGACACCATGCCGGTGCGATAGGGCGCCAGCAGCGCCGCGCCGGTCGCGATCATGCCGATCCCGCCCAGCACCACCAGCCAGAACAGGATCTTCTGGCCTGCGTTGAACTTCCACGCCGCCGGCGTCGACCCCTTGATGACCATGCCGCCCGCCTTGCCGAGCCAGACGGCATCGCGCCAGCCGGGAAAGCTGTGTCGCAGCCAGATCAGGAACGTGACCGCCAGCGCCAGCGTGAACACGAAGGCCATGCCGCTATGCAGCCCCGGGCCGATTGTCCGCAGCGCCGCCAGCGTATCCGCGCCGAGCAGCGATCGCAGCGGCGCACCGTACAACTGCGCGAAGCCGGTCAGCGCCAGGGCCAGGAAGGACAACGCCAGCAGCCAATGGCACAAGCGCTCGAAGCCGGTGAAGCGCTGGATGGTCATGCCGCCCCAGCCGGGCTCGATCGGAACCCGCCCCCGCAACCCGATGAACGCGAACAGCACCGCCAACGTGCCTCCCATCGCCCAGAGGCCATAGATCTGCAGCGGCGTCAGTGCATCGGCCATTTCCATCCCCGAGGCTTATCGTGTGGCACGGAGCCATCCGCGCCCAAGCATAGTGCCCCATTCACATTCTCGCGCAAATCCGCACAGTTGCCATGTGTGGGACCGATATTTGGCGGTCGTGCTGGAGCTTGCCCCTCGATCGTGCGATGATGAATGCCTAAGTACCAGGCAGAGCGCCGCCCGCAGAGCCTCCGAAGCGGCAGACTAAGTCCTTGCCTGACTTTGGAAAAAACCCGACGCCGCGAACCGCCGGCAAATGAGTGTCCGATGAACCAGCCGTTCCGACCTCTCACGCAGCAGCAGCCGGCCATGATCGATCCCTTCGGCCGGCACGTCACCTATTTGCGGGTCTCCGTGACCGACCGCTGCGACTTCCGCTGCTCGTATTGCATGTCGGAGCACATGTCCTTCCTGCCGAAGAAGGATCTGCTGTCGCTCGAGGAACTCGACCGGGTCTGCTCGGCGTTCGTCGCCAAGGGCGTGCGCAAGCTCCGCATCACCGGCGGCGAGCCGCTGGTGCGCAAGAACATCATGTGGCTGTTCCGCGCGCTCTCGCGCCATCTGGATGGCGGCGGTCTCGATGAGCTGACGCTGACCACCAACGGCAGTCAGCTGCCGAAGTTCGCCCAGGAGCTGAGAGACACCGGCGTGCGGCGCATCAACATCTCCGTCGACACGCTCAAGCCCGACCGCTTCAAGGCCATCACGCGCTGGGGCGATCTCAACCAGGTGATGGCCGGCATCGACGCAGCGGAGAAGGCTGGGCTCGCCATCAAGCTCAACGCGGTGGCGCTGAAGGGCGTCAACGAGCACGAGATCGAGGAGCTGATCAGCTTCGCGCACGGCCGCGGCTTCGACCTGACGCTGATCGAGACCATGCCGATGGGCGAGATCGACGGCGACCGCACGGACCAGTACCTGCCGCTGTCGATCGTGCGGGCTCGGCTGATGGACCGCTGGACGCTCGAGGACATCCCGCACCGCACGGGCGGCCCCGCCCGCTACGTGCGCATCAAGGAGACCGGCGGACGGCTCGGCTTCATCACGCCGATGACGCACAACTTCTGCGAAAGCTGCAACCGCGTGCGGCTGACCTGCACAGGCACGCTCTACATGTGCCTCGGCCAAGACGACGCCGCCGACCTGCGCGGCCCCCTGCGCGCCTCGGCCGACGACACGCTGCTGCTGGCCGCCATCGACGAGGCGATCTCGCGCAAGCCCAAGGGCCACGACTTCATCATAGACCGGCGCACCAAGCAGCCCGCCGTAGCGCGGCACATGAGCGTGACCGGCGGCTGAACGACCGCCGGCGCGGCGTCAACGGGGAAACGACTTCGCAAATGAACGTGCCTGACGGCGTCGGAGCCCTGCGCGGCTCATGCTGTGACGGATCTTCGCGTCATTCCCGCCAAGCCAAGCGCAGCGCACGTGATCGTCATCCCCGCCAGCGCGCCTTGCTGCAAGCATGCCTTCAGCATGAGGCGTCGAGCGGGGATCCAGCCGCGAACGCAACCCTTTCATTTGCCTCTGGAGTCCCGCTCTGCGCGCCCTGCCGGAGACATGCTTTCAGCATGAGGCTTGGCGGGAATGACGGCATTGCGTGGGGTGGCCATCTCCCATGACGCCGGTCGCACCGAGGTCCGCCCGCTCCGACAACGTCCGTTGCAT
>JANNNQ010000046.1:0-2715 GCA_031398625.1 Pseudomonadota bacterium | reverse complement strand
GGGAAATCGGCTCGCCCCATGCCCTGCGCTTGCGCTCCGGGCATCGGATCGGCGAAACTCCCCACCGGGGAGTTTCGGTGTCCGATCCGAGGCGCGACATACCTTGGGCACGAGCGGATTTCGCCAGTGTCGTGTAGTGTGGTTATCTTGCATCCTGTGGTCGATTGATACGGGATAACAGGCACTTGGCAGGACTTCGGCAGCACGAGATACGGGATAAGGTCCATGCCTACTTCAAGGCACAGTTGGACCAGTACATTGACTGGCTGGACCGGCGCGGCCTGTCGCAGAACGCCTTAGCCGATGTTCGCGAAGAAATGCTCGACCATGAAAGCTATGTGGACAGCCAGAGCGCATACCCCCAATGGCTTCCCGTGGCCCGGTTCAAATGAACAATGGCCGTTTCCGACGCGGAATGGGACGCCAGCCTGCCCCGGATTGCGATGGAGTTCGCAAAGGCCGCGGGGATATGCTCTGCGCTGTTCTGGAAGCCGCTGAGCGCCTTGAACGATATTCCCATGCAGATGTTTCCGCCGCGCCACCTGCACCTCCTGCGCCCGCCTCTGCGCCGCTGGGGCAGGCAATCGAGGATTTCATGGTCGAGCATGCGGTACAATGCGCTCGTCACTCTGGCGGACGACTTCACGCTGATGTCTCCGTTCGGCGGAACGCCCTCGCGCGACTACACGCCGGAACGCCTCGAGGCGATGGGGCGGTTCTTCCGCAACGGCACGTTCGAGCAGGAGGTGGTCGAGACGTACGGATCACCGGACATGGTTGTCCTCGCGATCATCGAGCGGCGCCATGTCGAGGTCGGCGGCCTGCCGCAGCAAGACTAGTCGCTGCGCGTCACCCTCGTCTACCGCCGCGACGGCGCCGAGTGGCGGTTCACGCATCGGCATGCCGACCCGCTCGTGAGGGGCGTCAGCCTGCAAGAAGCGGCCGCGCTCGCCCTTTGACCCGCAACCACCCCACGCGGCTGGTCGCGATCCTCCCGCCTGTTCCATACCCCCCCATAGGCTTGAATTCTGCCCGACTTCCCGACTCCGCGCGCGGGTCTGGCCGCGCGCGCTGATCTGCAGGAGCTTTCCGTCATCGTCGCCGCCGCCTTCATGACCCATCGCCGCCGCATCCCGGAAGCGAGTGCTCGACCCCTAAGTGGCCGACTCCGCCAACATCGCGCAACACTGTGGCCATGGCGCCATTTTCGTGGTGAGAGGTTGGCCGAGGATCGCGGCGGCGTCGTTTACTGTGCCGACGCAGGACAGGAACGAGACCACCGCGTCATCTCCCAGTTGATCCGGTCCAACTGGCCGCGCACGCTTTCGATCAGCGCCCGGGCGGCGTTGACCTTCGCGATGCTGCGCCACGTCTTTGCTGTTTGCTGAGCAAGGTGCGAGAAGCGCCGTGTTTCCGGGCCGCACTGCGGCTTTGTTGCATTGCAGCGAAAATTCTGCGCCGTTAGCCTTGGCGAGCTTTGACCGCCGTGATGCGCGCTGCTACGACCGCGCGAGTACCGAATCAGTGTGAAAGTCGTATCCATGGCCGCGTCCAACCTCGTGCCGATCCCCGAGCTCTATGTCTCCTACGACAGCGCCGCGAAACTGAAGATCGAAGCGGGCGAGCTGCTTTCCTGGGATCTGACCCCGCGCCAGGTCTGCGACCTCGAGCTTTTGATGAACGGCGGGTTCCACCCGCTCAAGGGGTTCCTCGGGCAGGAGGACTACGACCGGGTGGTGACCGAGATGCGGCTGGCGGACGGGTCGCTCTGGCCGATGCCGATCACGCTCGACGTCTCGGAGACCTTCGCCGCCACGGTCGAGCCCGGCCAGGACGTAGCACTGCGCGATCCCGAGGGCGTGATCCTCGCCATCCTGACCATCAACGACAAGTGGACGCCGGACAAGGCGCGCGAGGCCGCGATGGTCTATGGCGCCGACGATCTCGCGCATCCGGCGGTGAACTATCTGCACCACAAGGCCGGGCCGGTCTATCTCGGCGGGCCGGTGATCGGCATCCAGCAGCCGGTGCACTACGATTTCAAGGGCCGGCGCAACACCCCGAACGAGCTGCGCGCCTATTTCCGCAAGCTCGGGTGGCGGCGGATCGTGGCGTTCCAGACTCGCAACCCGCTGCACCGCGCCCATCAGGAGCTCACCTTCCGCGCCGCGCGCGAGGCCCAGGCTAACCTGCTGATCCATCCGGTCGTCGGCATGACCAAGCCCGGCGACATCGACCATTTCACCCGCGTGCGCTGCTACGAGGCGGTGCTCGACCAGTATCCGTCCTCGACGACCGAGCTGTCTCTGCTCAATCTCGCGATGCGGATGGCGGGCCCGCGCGAGGCGGTCTGGCATGGCATCATCCGGCGCAACCACGGCTGCACGCACATGATCGTCGGGCGCGACCATGCCGGGCCGGGCAAGAACAGCGCGGGCCAGGATTTCTACGGCCCCTACGATGCGCAGGAGCTGTTCGCTACGCATCAGGACGAAATCGGCGTCGAGATGGTCGATTTCAAGCAGATGGTCTATGTCCAGGAAAAGGCCCAGTACGAGCCGCGCGATCAGGTCGCCGAAGGCATGACCATCCTCGACATTTCCGGCACCGAACTGCGCCGCCGCCTGCAGGAAGGCATCGATATCCCCGACTGGTTCTCGTTTCCGCAGGTGGTCGAGGAATTGCGCCGGACCAAACCGGCACGTTCTGACCAAG
>JANNNQ010000036.1:0-1806 GCA_031398625.1 Pseudomonadota bacterium | reverse complement strand
GCTGGAAGAGCAAATACGGCTGTTCCGGTCCGCAGAGGCAGTCGTGGGACCTTCGGGAGCGGCGCTGACGAACATCGTCTTCTCGGCCTCGGCCACGCGGGTGATGGTTCTGCAACCCGCGAAGTCGTTGGAGTTCTTTTTCTGGGACATTGCCTGCCACCGGGGCCAGAAGTACGTATCTGTTCATGGCCCCAGCGCCGGCGATACGGTGCTGGATCATTACTACGGCGACTTCACGCTCGATGCGGACGATTTCGCGAAGGGACTCCGGGAACTGTTGTCTGGGCTCGGCGGGCCACCGGTCATCACACGTGCACGCCAGTCGGTCGCGGAGCCCGCGAAGCCCGCAGAGCCCCCGGCCAGCCGTCGCCTGTCGAGCAGTCTGGCGCCCTGCTTCTGGGGCCCGGTAGACAGGGAATGGTTCCTGGAAGAGGTGCGCAGGTTGATCGCCCCTTTCGGGCCGAAGGGGGCATTCGCAGGGGACAACATGATTGTCTTCACACGCAATCTGTCGTTTCTGTCCAATGCGAAGTTCATGGAGGCGTTCCAAACCTACATCTATCCGACCAACTGGGTGGGCTACGGCATCATGTGGCGGCTGTATATGGCGGCGTGGGCGGCGCAAGCATGCCTGCGCCGCGAAGGAGACTTCGTCGAATGCGGTGTGGCGATGGGAATGTCGTCGGCAATCCTATGCAAGTATCTCGACTTCGCGGCGGTCCCGAAGGAACTGTACCTCTATGACACGTGGAGCACGGATCCGCAAACGAGCGACTTGACTTACACGATCAACGAACAGACCCTCGGTGAGGTGACCGCCCGTTTCGCACCTTATTCGAATGTGCGACTCGTTCCCGGATGCTTGCCAGACAGCTTCTCTCAGGCGTGTCCGAAAAAAGTGGCATTTTTGCATATTGATCTCAACAACCCTGCCGCCGAAATCAGCGTGCTGGACCAGTTGTTCGAACGTGTGGTGCCGGGCGGAACGATCCTGTTTGGCTCTTACGGATCCATAGGGCAGGTCGCATCGAAGGCTGCCTGCGATGAATGGCTGAAGAGGTATGATTACACCATCGCAGAACTGCCTACCGGACAGGGCCTCCTCATCAAATAAGGAATCAATCATGAATCTTCCTATCGAGTGGGTGACAGCGGAACAGTACCGGGTTGGGGGCGTGCAATTCGACACTCGCGAAAACAGTGGTCAAGGCATTTACGTGATGAAAGACCGGCACCTGGTGGATGCATACGTGCCGCTGTTGATTCATCGTCCGAAACGCATTCTCGAGATCGGGACTTATACGGGCGGCAGCAGCATTCTGCTGCACGCGTTGTTCGCCCCTGAGAAGCTCGTTTGCATTGATGCTCGACCGGACATGCCACAGTCGGTTGACTATGTGCGCGCTAACGGTCTGGAAGGGACGATGCGCCTCTAT
This sequence comes from Pseudomonadota bacterium, assembly GCA_031398625.1. Classification (GTDB taxonomy): domain Bacteria; phylum Pseudomonadota; class Gammaproteobacteria; order Steroidobacterales; family Steroidobacteraceae; genus CAIUGU01. The sequence continues at coordinate 370 of JANNNQ010000036.1, read as the reverse complement.
CCGAACATCTCTCAGGCAAACCGCGCGAGCGTGACCAATATCATCAGCGCGGAGTTTGGATCCGAACCCATCGATCTGATCATCGACGATGCCTCGCACCTGTACCAATGGTCGCGGGAATGCTTTGAGATTACATTTCCATTTCTCCGCTCGCAGGGGATTTATGTGCTCGAAGACTGGGGATGGGCCCACTGGTACGGCGAGTACCAGCAGCCGGATCACTACTGGGCCAAAGAGCCGGCACTCACTAACTTGCTATTTGAACTTCTGATGATTTCCTCCTCACGGCCCGACATCATCCACCGAATCAACATTTCCACTGCACCCGGCAGCACGGTCTCGGCCGTTACAAAGGGGCCGGCGGATTTGA
>JANNNQ010000045.1:0-10167 GCA_031398625.1 Pseudomonadota bacterium | reverse complement strand
CACGCTCCGTCAGCCGCGCGCTGGACCGCTCGTCCAGGTCGGCATCGAAATCTCGCGGCTGCATCCCGATCAGGTCGACGCGGCTCCAGCCGAGGCTCTCGCACGCCTGCCGGTTGACGTCGACCACGTTGAACTGTTCGTCCAGCAGGAAAAAACCGTCTGTCGCACGGTCGACGAATATGCGGAAGCGAGCCTCGGCGGCCCGCAACTCCTCCTCGGCATCCCGCCGATCCGTGACATCAATCATGAAGCCGACCATGCGGCTGGGTCGGCCCTCGGCGTCGAATAACATGCGGCCTTTCGCGTGCAGCCAATGCACGGTGTCGTCCTTGTGAATGACCCGGTACTCGGCATCGACGTCACCCGATTCGTTCGCGCGCTCGATCGCGAGCTTCACCGACGGCCAGTCGTCGGGATGGACGAGCTTCTTCCAGCCTTCATAGGTCCCGTCAAACGTTCCCGGCTCGAGGCCATACATCCCCTCGAGATCGGGCGACCAGCGGTTTTCGCTCTCAAGAGCGCCGATGTACCAATCGAATGACACCGCGCGTGCCGCCTCTTGCGCAAGGTCGAGCATTTCCTGTCGCGCCAAAAGCTCCGCCTGCGCGTTCGCAAGCCCCTCCTGTGCGCGCTTTTGTTCCGTGACATCCTCGGTGATGCCACTCCCGTGGTCCGGTTTCCCCTGCTCGTCGCGGATCAAGGTCGCGCGGCTGTGGATCCAGCGTGTCTCGCCGTCGGGCCGGACGATGCGGAAGGTAGCATCCAGCCGGCCGGTTCCATCGCCAGAAAGCCACCGCTCGTACACCGAGTGCACGCGGTTCATGTCTTCCGGATGGACGGCCTCGAGCCAGGCGTTCGCTCTGCTCCTGAGGTCGCCGACCGGACGGCCCCAGATCTCTTCATATCTGGGGCTCACGTAAAGCATTACTGGTGGGTCGACCGACTGAGACCAGAGCATCTCCGGTACGGTTTCGGCTATGAGCCGAAAGCGCCCCTCGCTTTCCACCAGCGCGCGCTTGACCCGCAACTGCGCCTCGCCGAATTCGGTGAGCAACACGCATAAACCAATGAAGATCGCCAAGGCCAGCCGATAGCCCGGCAAAATGTCGAATGTATTCAAGGGAGGGACAAACCAGTACAGAATGCCCATTGTGCAGATCAGCGTAGCGAGCAGGCCTGGGCCGCGTCCGCCGAACCAAGCGCTCAAAACCACAGCCGCAAGCGGCAGTTGGTAGATCGTGGTCCCTATTGGGACCGGAAGCGCTCCACGGATGAGCAGCGCGAGCCCTGCCAATGCCAGTGCAAGGGCACAGCGATTGCCCATGCGTCGCCACTTTCGGGAAAGCTTCATCGCAAGACCAGCACTTGGTGCATGAGGGCTGCGTTGGATGGATCAACCACGAAGCTGCGCAGGTGTGCCTGCCTTTGGCAATGAGCTTTGCCCGGGCGATTGCGCTTCATGACTGCCCCCTGAATGCCCTCATAGAGTCTATCGCAGGTTGTCAGGGAAACGTCGATGCTCGGTTGTAGACGGCTGCTGCAATCAGGCCGACTACGCGTTCGCCAGCAGGGCCCGCGCCCGGGCAATGGCGGTCGTCTCGCTTGCCTCAGGGAGCTGGCCAACCAGTACTGCGAGCGCGAGTCGATCCTCATCCGCTGCCCCCGCTTGTTCACAAAGCGCGGTCAGCGCCAGCAGTTCCAACCAGGCCGCGTCTTGCTCTCTTGCTTCCTGGACCGCGCGCCGGGTCGCGATTTGGGCGGCACCGGGGTCGCCCCGCGCGCCCGCGATTGCGCCCTCGATCAGTAGCAGCTGCGGAAGATAGATCCGCTCGCCATATGTCACGACCAACTCGAGGGATCGCTGGAGCTGCTCCTGAGCCGACTGCCAATCACCATGCAGCAGAAGGGCTTCTGCGGCATACCCGAGGTTCTCGCTGGCGCCCGCCATCATCCCGAGCGCCGTATTCTCATCGTGGGCGTCTCGAATCTGCCTGAAGCCTTCTAGCGCTTTGCCATTTCGGGCATCCGCCCACCCGCGGAACCAGCGACACGCCGCCTTGCCCTGCGCGAGGGCGAACTCTTCGACGAGTGCGTGTAGTTCATCCGCGATCATGGCCACGCGGTCCACGTTCCCGAGACGAACCTGGATCAGGGCTTCATACCAGGTGACGACCAGTATTGCCATCGGCTGCCCCAGCCGACGAGCCCGCGCGTACGCCTGCTGCAGGCGCTCGCGCGCCTGAACGACAAGGCCAAGCTGCACGAGTTGCAGACTGAGCATTGAGAGGAGCGTCACGCAGGGGTCAGCGATGAAGCGTCGCTCCGAGGCGGACTCGGCCACCTCGATGGCCGGGAGCGCGCGCTCGAGTACCTCGCGAGCGGCGCCCGGCCGGCCCTGGTGCATGTAGACTTGTCCACGCACGATGCAGGCGGCGAGCGGCAGGAACGGATCTCCCGTCTGGGATGCGAGCGCGTCGGCTCGATCCGCCGTTGCAAGTGCGTCAGCGAATTCCGCGCGCACGGTGAGCAGAAATCCGAGCCCATGCAGGATCAAACCCCGCATCGGATGCGCTGGATCGTCGGCGAGCAGCGAACACGCCCGTTGCAAGGCATTCCTCGCCGCATCACCTGCGCCTTGCACGTGGAATACTGATACCCCGCGCAGCGTGGCGAGCGTGATTTCAAGCGAAGCATGTTCGGCGCAAACCGGCGTATGGTCCAGCAGGCTCAATGCGTGCTCGGTCAGGCTCAGGCACTCGCCGGGACTCAGGTGCAACAGGGCGGCTTCCGCGGCCTCGGCGTAGTAGCGCAATGCCGCCATTGGCGCGCGGCCGCGATCGAAGTGCATCGCGAGCTCGGAGACCTTCACGGCCCGGCCGGCAGCACGCTCCTGTTCGAGCGCCACCGCGACTTTGCGATGCAGCTCGGCGCGCATCGATTGCGGGAGGCGTTCGTAGAGCACCTCCCGGAAAACGGCGTGGCGGAACCCATGCGACACTTCCTGTGCATCACCCGTATTGCGTATGTCGGACACGGCGAGCCACAGCTGCTCGCGCATGAGCTGGTCACAGGCGTCCGCAATCTCGACGGCGTCGCGATCGAGCGCGCGGGCGAGCGTGACGACCCGGAACTCCATCCCACAGACCGCCGCCGCCGAGAGCATCGTGCGCCGCTCAGGGGAAAGCTTGAGGAGATAGCGATCGATGATCGCCGTCACGTTCTCCGGCACCGCCACCCGCGCCAGCTCGTCCCCGTTAATGGCCTCAGTACCGCTCTGCGCGGCACGCGCGAGTACTTCCTCGATCACCGAAGCGAGGAACAGCGGCACTCCGTCGGTCCGCACGTGCAAAGCGCGAACGAAACTCTCGTTGCTGCCCAGGGACGACGAACGGCCGGCGAGATACGCGGCGACTTCGGTCTCGGAGAACGGATCGAGAACGATCTCCTCGCACAGGCCGTGCAGGCGAAGCTCGAGCCGCAGGGCATTCAGCGGATGCTCGAAGGCGACGACCTCGGCCAGCCGGAAGCTCGCAAGCCACATGAGGCGGGCGCTTGTGCGGCGGCGCGCGACGTAGTCGATAAGCTGGATCGTCGCCCTGTCAGCCCAGTGCAGATCCTCCGTGATCAGCAGCAGCGAGCGGTGCTCGGTGTAGCGGTCGAGCAGCTCCGCCATCTCGCGCAGCATGCGGTCCGGGCCGACGCCGACCAGTTCCCGTCGCAGGCTCTCTCGGTCCTCGGCGGTCCCGAGCCACGGAAGCTGCAGCAGCCACGTCGGAGCCACGGATCGCAGCAGTGATGGCAGGCTGTCATCGGTGCGGCACAACTGCGCCAGCGCCTCGAGCACGGGCAGATACGGTTCGCTGCTGCCGTAATGCTCAACACAGTAGCCGCGTGCGCACGACCCGTCAGACTGCCCGGACAGAAAGCGCTCGATGAGCGTGGTCTTGCCGACTCCAGGTGCGCCGGCTACCCAGAATACTGATCGCCTGCCGCGGCTTGCGCGTTGCCATGCGCTCCGGAGTTGCGAGATTTCCGCGGCGCGGCCCACGAACGACGGGGTTCCGGGTTCGTCGCGCTCGTCAACGCCGTTCCCAGGCAGGGTTGCTGCGGGCAGCGCTTCGGGTCTGGTGATGAATCGATAGCCACGGCGTGCGACCGTTTCAATGTATCGGGGCTTGCGCGCATCGTCTGCCAGGGCACTACGCAGATCGCTGATCGCAGTCTTGAGGACCGAATCGCTCACAAATCGGTGGCCCCAGACTTCGTCCAGCAGCGCGTGCTTTGTCAACAACGCTCCGGGATGACGGGCTAGAGCGCACAACAACCCGAAAGGCGTTGGCGAGAGCGCGATGGCGCTCCGGCCGCGAAGCAGGAGCGCATTCGCCTCGTCGAGCTCGAATTCGCCGAAGCGGACGTGTAGGGGGCTGGATCGAGTCGCAGCGTCTGCCATGCCTCAGTTCCCGGTGTTGCAATGCGACGAGTCCCAGGCATTGTCGCGCGATCTCCGCGGGAAGCGAAGGGGTGACGGTTCGCACCAGCCCTTGGGCTCGTGGATGCCGGGCAGATTCGGTGCAGGGCCGCCAATCCTTCGTCAGGTCGTGGCGGATTGACCGCCCGGCACGAGGGACCGGAAAGATTGGAAGGGCCTGACACCGTACGTCGCGATGCAGCAACTGGCCCGGTCACGCTTCCGCAACATGCCAAGAGCACGCTCAGCTGGAATAAGCTAGACGGCGCGGGTCTCGTACCTGCGCGAATGCCCTGCAGCAAACACTGAAGGAGAGGGGAATATGAACACCGAAAGAATGAACCGGATCGCGTTGCGGTCCCTGGGTGCCTGCTCGATGCTTGTGCTGGCCTTCGCGGCCCAGGCAGACAATCGCCCAGACGCGATGCAGCGCTTCGCGGCGCGGCTGGTGTCCGTGCAGGAAGTCCCTGCCGTTTCCTCCATTGCGCGTGGTTCCTTCCGCGCCACGGTCGATGAAGTCGCGCAGACGATCGAGTACGAACTGACCTTTACGGATCTCGAAGGCGCGATCGCGCAGGCCCACATTCACACGGCGCAAGCGGGAGTGAATGGCGGGATCATGGTCTGGCTGTGCGGCACCCCCGCGTTGCCGGGACCCATCGGCACACCCGCCTGCCCGGCCTCCGGTTCGATCACGGGTACGTTGACTCCCACCCAGGTCGTGGGTCCCGCTGCCCAAGGCATCGCAGCTGGCGAGTTCGCCGAGGTCGTCGCTGCTCTCCGCAACGGAGTTGCCTACGCCAACGTGCACTCAGCCAAGTTTGCCGGCGGCGAAATCCGCGGCCAGATCCGTCGCGTGTCCCGCTCAGGTCGCGACGATTGAGATCTGGGCAACAGGCCTGGCGGCGCAAGGCCACAAGCCTTGCGCCGCAACCTGATCGATGCCCTGCATGACGCCACCCACCGGGGACACCTTGCCGACGACGTGTGGATACTCGCAGGCGGCGCCACACCGGGATTCATGCTGCGAAAAGCGGAGAGCGGAAAAAGAAACCGTCCCCATTGGTCCTCGATTTGCGCCTAAGATGACACTCATATCAAAAGGCGCCCAACCATGCAGCTTCCCCAGCACGCGACCATCGTTGTAACCGACGGACAGAAGCTGCGGCTGTTCCGCAACACGGGCGACGAACAGCAGCTGAAGCTGCTGGCGCTGCCAACCCCGGATGTGCACGGCACCGCCGGTGCGGGACAGCATCAGGACAAGGACCGCCACGAAACCAGTTTCGGGATGGCCGTCGCCAAGTGGCTGAACCACGAGATTGCCACCGGCAGCATCCAGCAGGTGTTGATCATTGCCCCACCCCGGGCGCTGGGTGAACTCCGCCAGCACTATGGCAACGCACTGCAGGAAAAGCTGCTGGGTGAGCTCGCCAAGGAACACACGCATGACTCCGCGCACCTGCTGGAACAGGTGTTGAAAGACGCCTGACCCGGCGGGGGCTAGCCTTCCGGGGACTGGTTCATTCCGAACACGAGATTGGCCATACCCGATTCCTCAAAGCCTCAAGGCGACACTGCTCCTCGAATCCCGTCCAGCACGAACTGCACTGCGAGTGCGCCAAGAATCACCCCTGTCAGCCGGCTGACAACATTGGCGCCCGTCACGCCCAACAGGCGCATGAATGGCGACGAAAGCAGCATGAAGGTCAGCGTGATCAGCATGACCACAACGATCACGACGAGATACGCACCGTAACGCCCCGCCCCGAGATCCTGGCCACCGAAGGCGAGCAGGATGGTCGCGAGCGCCCCCGGGCCTGCGATGAATGGAAAAGCGAGCGGAAACACCGACACGTCGCTGCGATGGCGAGCCTCATCCTGTTCCGTGCCGGTTGGGCCCCGCACAGCGGTCTGACGGACATAGACCATATCCATCGCGATGAGAAACAGCATCAATCCGCCGAAGATCCGGAAGGCGTCGATGCTTATCCCCAGCACGGCCAGCAAGGGCGCACCACCCACCGCGGTCAGCGCGAGCATTGTGCCGGCGATCAGGGTCGCCTTTATCGCCGTATGCCTGCGCGCCTGGTGGGTGTCGCCTTCGGTAATCGTCGCGAACAGCGGTGCCAGCGAGACAGGTTCGACCACGACCAGCAAGACAACAAGAAACCGGACCACATCTTCGATCATGCGGATCTCACTTCATCGGAGTCAGGTGAGCTGACCCGGAAAACGGGATGACGACGAGGCCGGAAAACAGAGTCGTCCCCTTCAGGTCGCTTCACAAAACGAGCCGGTGCTCCGTCAGGATGATTTCGCCGCCAGGCAGGATGAATCCCGCGATGGTCTCGCGCGATTGAGGAGTGATCTGGCCGTTGCGGGCCCGCCCGCCGTTCGCGGCATCCGCGATCGAAATGACGAGGAAGTCCCGGGGCACGCTGCCGGGAGGCGGAGGATCGAGTTCCGCAATCGTCAGAACACGATTGGTCAGCTTGCCCCGGAGCGCCCGTTGCGCCTTGCCTTCTTCGTACAGCTTCCGTTCGCGCTCCGCGAGCACCCGGGCAGCGGGTGAATCGCCGGCCGTCGCGGCAGCCATCATGCTCAGCGAAGGGGGTGCCGCCGGACCCAGCGCCGCCACCAGCTTCTTGCGCCCGGCTGCGAGTTCCGCCATCGCAGCGTCATAGTCGGTGTCCATGAGCGCAAGCAGTTTCGCGACGGCCGCTTCCACTCTCGGTGCCGCCGGATCGCTCGCCGCGGACTGGGAAATTGCCTGGGCAATTGCCGCCAATGGCAGCACACCCATGATCAACACCAGGCACAGGAGTAATGACCTCAGGGACGCCCGCAAATCCGGACCTGGTGAATACCGACCATTGCAGATTTTCATTGAGCCCTCTGAAACGAAGATTCTGGCCGGCTTCCTGACCCGAACAATATCCATTAACAAGGTGATGCAAAAGGCTATCCGTGCCTTTTGCATCACCCTGCTAACGATCCGGCGACCCCGGCGATTCATCCCCGCAAGAGCGAGGACGACCAAGGGTCGTGGAGATTGCGGCGGGGTCGAATCCGCATTACGGCGTTTTGCAGCCATTTTGCAGTCATTTCGTGAATCCACGGAATTCTAGTTGCCCCGGATTCTGCCCCGATTCCCGTGGGCTGGCCGGAGCATAATAAGTTTCTGGCGAAGTCCGATCAAATAGACGGTTCGCGCAGCGAAATGCGCGGAATTGCGCTTCTTGCTTGCCGACTAGAGACGACCCACCCAGCTCCGAACGTATATAGCTTCGACCCCATCGATTGCGTTCCCCTGTGCCCACATTGGGTACGGCAATACCTCCTTCGGTACTCCTTCCTGTATTAGCGCAAGCAGCGCCAGCCGTATTGCGCTCGATTCATAGTGATGTTACGGTCTGTCACATGTTACACGGGATAACAGCATGAACCGGCCCTCACCCGCTCTCGGCGACCTGGAACACGAGCTCCTGACAATTCTGTGGAAACACGGGGCCATGACAGCATTTGCCGTGCGCAAAGAAGTTTCGCGAAAACTCCAGAACGCCACGGTACGCACTGTCCTAAGGCGTCTCGAAGAGAAAGGGCATGTCACTCATACAGTTGTGAACGGGACGTTTGTCTATCGGGCCTCCGAAACGCCGGAGACGACAGCCGCCGCGGCAGTCCAGAACATCGTCGAGCGGTACTGCGGCGGATCGCTAGAGCGCGTACTCCTGGGGCTCGTCGATGCTGGATTTGCAAATGCAGATCAACTTGCGTCGCTTGCCGGAAAACTCAAGCGGAAGAACCGCCGGACAAGCTGAAAGGTCATGGGTGCCGCAAGACTGGAAGTCACTTGTTCAAGGCCGGAGCCCAACATCCCTCAGATGGATCGGCCGATCCAGTATCCGGTTTGGTCTCCGCTGAGCTGGCGGCCCGGCGTCAAAGCCGCGATAGGGATCGGCACTGCCATTACGGTGGCCCTACTCGCGGCTTGGTTAATTGCCGGTACGGGCGGTCGCACGTTTCGAATACCAGCGGAGCAAGTTTCGATCGCAAGCGTTGAACGGAGCGTCTTTCACGATCTGATTCCATTGCATACGACAGTCGTGCCACGCGAAACGGTTTATGTCGATGCCGTCGATGGTGGAAGGGTCGACCGACTTCTTGTTGAGGCCGGAGACATTGTCGAAGAAGGCCAGCCTATGATCGAGATCAGTAACGCCAATCTCGCACTGCAGGTCATTCAACAGGAATCCCAGCTTAACCAGGCAATCTCCCAGCTCCAACAAAATGAAATCGCGCTGGAGCAGAATGACCTCTCCAATGCTCGCGCGCTTGCCGAGATTGAATACAACCTCGTTCGTCTGGAACGTGCTGCCGCCCGGCGCGCGCGACTTTCCATCAAGGGTGCGATCGCCGACGAGCAACGGGATGAAATCACAGACGAACTTACGTACTACAGAGATTTGAGGCCGATACAAGCTGAGAGTGGCCGCCGCCAGGCGAGTATGCGGGAGCGCCTACTGCCCGACATTCGCCATCAATTGAATAACTTGCGCAGCAATCTCGCGGTGGTACACGACAGGCTCGATAGCCTCGTAATTCGCGCCCCCGTTTCGGGCAAAGTCACGTCGCTTGATCTTCAGGTGGGCGAGAATCGCGGGCCTGGCGAACGCCTTGCCGAGGTTACTCCTGATGCCGGAATGAAACTGATCGCCAACGTCGATCAGTTTCACTTGGCGAGGGTCCGCGTCGGACAACCCGCGACCGTCAACATCAACGGCAATCCCATCGATGTTAGCGTTCGGCGAGTCCTGCCGCAGGTACGCAACGGCACATTCCAGATTGATCTGGATTTCGACGCAGCGAATCCTTCGACTCTCGTGGCAGGTGCTACCGCCGAAGGCAGATTGCGGCTCGGAGAAGACACACCCGCAACCGTCATTCCAAATGGACCATTCCTCGAGCGCACCAGTGGGGCCTGGATCTTCTTAGTTACGCCCGACGGGTCGGCCGCAGAGCGCCGCGAGATCCGGATTGGGCGGAGAACCACGGAGCAAATCGAGATATTGAGCGGCCTGTCTGCGGGCGATCGGGTGATTACGTCGGACTACACCAGCCTGGACCGGGTGGATCACATCGTTTTGACCAACTAGGAAGGCGCCATGCTCAAGCTCGAACACATTTCAAAAACCTATCGGTCCAGCGAGATTGAAACCGCGGCACTGGATGACATCTCGCTCGAGGTGCGCCCCGGAGAGTTTCTCGCCGTGATGGGGCCCTCGGGTTGTGGCAAATCCACGCTTCTGAACATCCTGGGGCTAATTGATAGTCCGACGTCAGGCTCGTACTGGTTTTTCGATGACGACGTAGCGCGCCGTTCGGAGAAAGACCTTACCTTGCTCCGCCGTGCCCGCGTCGGATTCGTCTTTCAGAGCTTCAATCTTATCGATGACCTTAACGTCGCAGAAAACGTCGAGGTAGCTTTGCTTTACTTGGGTATCCCTCGCGCTGAACGCCGGAAGCGCGTTCTCGATGCTCTCGCGCGAGTTGACTTAGGGAGACTCTGAAGAACCGGTCATAAGAGCGAGTTTAGGCGGCGGATTTGAGTCGGGGCATCGGAACGGGCGACTTTGCCGCGTCGATTCGGTGTTGTTGGCTGCCGCATCGTGCGTCTATCGATCTCCACCGGCACC
>JANNNQ010000044.1:0-5236 GCA_031398625.1 Pseudomonadota bacterium | reverse complement strand
GCGTCGATCAGCCGTTGCTCGATGAGTTGGGTGTCGCCGTGCGCTCGCTCGACGGGCTGCACGTCTTCGCCCCCTCAAGGGGCCACTTGGCGGCGCAAGTCTGCGTAGCGTATGGTTCCCCACGGAGGGAACCTCTCCGCTGAGATTCGTAACGGCTTATCCGGGAAGGTCGAGGCAATCATCCAGGAACTCGAGACGGTGGTGCTCACGAAAGATCTACCGGGCCATGGCCTGAAGGCTGGGGACCTGGGCACGGTGGTCATGGTCCATGGCCATCGTGAGGGGTTCGAAGTTGAATTCGTCACCCTGACAGGGGCGACCGTCGCAGTACTGACCGTCAAGGCCGATTCGCTGCGAACCGTGGCAGAAGGGGAGATCGCTCACGTTCGCAGGGTGGCCTGAGATTTCCCAAGGGCAGACGCCAGGCGGTTCCCGCTGCGTTCCTGTCCTGATCCAGGAGGCAAGCCGGCATGAAAGCGTTGCTGTCTTTTCTGCTCATCGTCGCGAGTGGCCTGGCGCCGGCCTCAGCGGCCGAGAACCAGCCGGTCGCCGAAAGAGCGGCTCTTGGGTGGCTTGAGCAGCTCGATGCAGGCCAGTACGTCACCACCTGGAACGACGCGGCGGCGATTTTCCGGAACGCTCTGACGCCGCAGCAATGGGAAGCCGCAGCAGCTACTGCGCGCAAGCCACTGGGCCCGTTGCAGTCCAGAAGGCTCATCTCCGCGACGCCGGTGACCGATCTGCCGGGTGCGCCGCCTGGCCAGTACGTCGTATTGCAGTTCGAGGCGGTGTTTGCGAACCGCAGGACGGCAATAGAAACGGTAACTCCGTTTCTCGAAGGTGGAGTCTGGCGAGTGAGTGGCTATTACGTGAGATAGGCAGGCCAACAGAAAATCGGCTTGCGGCCGGCTACGCCGCGTTACTACACTCGTTCCATTCCATTCGTCGAAGGAGCGAGGCCGATGCGAGCGCTGCGAAGATCCCGTTTCCTGGTCGTAGCGGCGCTGGCTGCCGCTGGCTTTGCATCCGCGCCGCAGGCGGCGGCGCCAGAGCCCGGGATGATGTGGGATCTCACCGATCTCTATCCCACTCCCGAAAGCTGGACTGCTGCCTTCGAGCGCAACCGGACCACGGTCGATACACTGGCCGCCTTCAAGGGCACCCTCGGCCAGAATTCCGGGCAACTGCTGCGTGCGCTCGATGCCATGAGCGGGGCCCGGAAGGACCTGTACCGCCTGTTCGTCTATGCCGGCTTGAGGGCAGACGAGGACCTTCGGGTGGCTCCCAACCAGGAGCGACGTCAGCAGATCCAGGCGCTGGGGACGCGCTTCGACGAAAGCACTTCCTGGCTGGTTCCGGAACTGCTGGCCATCGGGCCGGAGAAGATCAGGGCGTTCATCGGCGAACAGCCGCAGCTGGCTGCGCGGTTCGATCACTACCTGGATGACGTATTGCGGGCGGCACCCCATACGCTCGGTGATGAAGCGGAGGCCGTATTGGCGGCGGCGGGGACGGTGCTCAGCCAGCCGGGCGCGGTCTACGGCCAGATCGCGGACGCCGAGCTGCCTTTCCCGAAGATCACGCTGTCGGATGGCACCGAGGCCACCATCGACCAGGCCGGCTATACGCGTTACCGCGAATCGTCGAATCGCGCGGACCGGAAGCGGGTCTTCGATACCTTCTGGAGCAAGTGGAAAGAGTACGAAGGCACGCTGGGCGCCGTGCTGAACACCGAGGTGCAAGGCCAGGTCTTCACGGCCAAGGTGCGCAGGCACTCCGGTGCGCTGAACGCCGCGCTGTTCGAGGACAACATGCCCCAGGCGGTTTACCGGCAGCTTGTCACCCAGGCCAACGCCGCGTTGCCGGTGCTGCATCGCTATTTCCGGATGCGCAAGCGATTGCTAGGCATCGCCGACGATCTCGGGTACCACGACATCTACCCCCCCATGTTCGCCATCGCCAACGAGCCCCGTTTCCCGGTGGCCGATTCACAACGGATCACGCTGGCGGCGCTGGCTCCGCTGGGTGACACGTATCTTGCCGGATTGAAAAAAGGGTTTGCGGCCAACTGGACGAACGTGCTGCCGAGTGATGGCAAGCGATCCGGTGCTTACATGAATGGCAGCGCCTACGACGTCCATCCGTACCTGCTGCTCAATCACAACAACAGCTTCAGTTCGCTCTCGACCTTCGCTCATGAGTGGGGCCATGCCGTCCATTCGCTGCTGGCCACTGCGGCACAGCCGTTCGACAAGGCGGGGTACGCCACCTTCACTGCGGAGACGGCGTCGATCGGCAACGAAATGCTGCTGAGCGACTACATGGTCCGCACCGCCCGCACGCCGCAGGAGAAGATCTTCTATCTCGGTGAGGCGCTGGAATCCATTCGCGGGACGTTCTTCCGGCAGACGCAGTTCGCGGAGTTCGAACTTGCAATCCACGAGGAAGTCGAGCAGGGCCGGCCGCTGTCGGGGGCACGGCTGACGGAGCTCTACTGCGGCATCCTCAAGCGCTACTACGGCGACGCCGAAGGCGTGATGAAAATCGATCCGGCGTACTGCATCGAGTGGGCGTTCATCCCGCATTTCTACCGCAACTTCTACGTGTACCAGTACGCCACCTCGATGGCCGGCGCTGCGATGCTCACCACCTCGATCCTCGAAGGCGGCAATGCCGCGCGCGATCGTTTCCTTGGCCTGCTGCGGGCTGGCGGATCGGACTATCCCTACGAGCTGTACCGCAAAGCCGGCATCGACATGGCAAGCCCGGAACCCTATCAGGCGCTGGCCAGCCGCATGACGCGCATCATGGACGAGATCGAGAAGCTCGAGCAGCAGATCAATTGAGCGGCGCGGGATACAGGGATTAGCTGCCCCGCATGGGGGATTCCTGGGCCTGGTTCGTTTAACTGGTACTGGCGGGCCGCGCCGACGAAAACAGAAGAACAGGGGGAGTCATGCAGCTCAAGGCAGTCCTGATCGGCGTTGTGATCCTTGCCGGCCTCGTTCTGGCCGGCTGCAGCCGCACCGAGTCACCGGTTAGCTGGGAGATCCAGCCCCTCGTCCGGGGCGGTTCGCCGTTCCATGGCGTGCACGGCCTGCGCTTCGACAAGGACGATACGCTCTACGCCGTCAGCGTCATCGGTCAGTCGATCTTCAAGGTGGACACCGGAACGGGCAGGATCGAAACCTTCATTGGACCGCCGGAAGGCATGGCAGATGACCTCGCGATCGGACCGGATGGCACCTTCGTGTGGACCGCCATCGAGGACGGCATCCTCTATGCCCGTTCGCCCGGCGGGCCGATCCGCAAGCTGATGGAAAACCAGCGCGGCCTGAATGCCGTGTCGTTCTCGCCGGATGGCAAGCGCCTGTTCGCCACGCTCGTGTTTTATGGCGATGCGCTTTACGAAATCGATGTCACGGGCGCGACGCCGCCCCGCCTGATCCTCGACAAGCTCGGTGGCCTGAACGGCTTCCAGGTCGGTAACGACGGCATGATTTACGGGCCGCTGGTGTTCGGCAAGCGCATCGTCAGGATCAATCCGGACACGGGCGAGATGACCACGGTGTCCGACGAGTTCGAGGACCCGGGTGCGCTGAAGCTGGACTTCAAGGGCTCGGCGTATGTGCTCAACAACGACACGGAACTCAGGAAGCTCGATCTCGCGACGGGCAAGTCGATCGTATTCGCGACCCTGCCGGCGGGCGCCGACAATCTCGCGCTCGATTCGAAGGGCAACATCTTCGTGTCGCTGTCGCAGGTGAATGCGATCGTCGAGATCAACGCGGCAACGGCTGCGCTTCGCCATGTGGTCGAGCCTGCCGCGCTCACCTCGGCGACAGGGCTGTCGGTGCTGACAAACGGTACGGAAGACACCGTCTACATCGGCGATCTTTTTGGCGGCGTGCGCAGGATCAATGGCGCCACGGGCACGATGGAGAAAACCGATATCGAACTGTTCCAGCCTGCGCATGTGTCGGCCACCGACGCGCGTCTGCTGGTCGTGGGCCAGGTATTCGGCGTCATGAAGCTGGTCGACCGCACGACGTTCGAGGTGATCGGCAGCTGGAACGAGCTCAATTCGCCCGGCGATGCGCTCGAAGCACCCAATGGCGATGTGATCGTGGCGGAGACGGGTTCCAACAGCCTGATCCGGGTGACGGGTCCTGCCGTGACCGATCGCGTGACTATCGCGGCCAATTTGGAAGGGCCCACTGGCCTCGCATGGGCAGGTGAGAATGCGGTCTACGTGACCGAAACCACAGGGGGGCGCGTCACTCGCATTGACCTCGCGGATGGCCAAGCGACCCCGGTCGCCACGAGCCTCGCGCAACCCGAGGGGGTGGCGGTGGACGGGCAGGGCAGGCTGCTGGTCGTGGAAGTGGCGGCGAAGCAGCTGCGCCAGATCGACCCCCGGAATGGCGAGTCGACGGTCATTGCCACCAACCTGCCGATCGGGCTCAGCAACGGCCCGAGCCTCTATCGGTCCGTGGCAGTGAGTCCAACCGCGATTTACCTCAACTCCGACATCGACAACTCGGTCTACAAGCTGGTGCCGAAGCCCTGAATCCTGCCTTCAGCCCTGGACGACGAGCAGGAGAACGATACCGGCGGCGATCCGGTACCAGGCGAAGGGTGTGAAGCTGTGGGACTGGATGTAACGCAGCAGCCACTTCACGGCGATGAAGGCCGTGACGGCTGAAACGACGAACCCGACGGCGAGGTCGCCCCAGGGTTCGGCGCCGATTTCTCCCGACTGATACAGCTCCAGCAGTTCGTACGCCGTGGCGGCGAACATCGTCGGGATGCCCACGAGAAAGGCGAATTCCGCGGCGGCTGCCCGCGAGTTCATGCCGGCAAGCATCGCTGCGAAGATGGTGGCAGCCGACCTCGACGTGCCGGGAAACACCGCGGCGAGGATCTGGCCGAGGCCCACCCAGATGGCCACTTTCCACGTCAGCTTGTCGGCCGGGGGCCGGCGCGAGGTATAGGCCTCGATCGCAAAGATCGCGACACCCCCCAGGATCAGGGCCGTGGCGACCGGTGCAATCGTCTCCGGCAGCTCAAGCCCCATCTGCTTCGCCACCAGGCCGCCGAGCACCGTGATCATGAAGGACACAACGAGCTTGTAGACGTAGTCGCGGTTGTCGGACCGCGCGAAGTTCACGGCGAGGTCCCAGAGGCGGCGCCAGTAGATCACCACAACCGCGAGGATCGCCCCGGCCTGGATCGC
>JANNNQ010000043.1:0-6629 GCA_031398625.1 Pseudomonadota bacterium | reverse complement strand
CGGTGCCGGATGGCGGATCGCTGTCGCCGCTCGCGTACCTGAGTGAAACAGCGCTCACCCAGGCCAGCGATGCCATCAAGGGGTTTGCGCAGAAGTTCTTTCCCCCTCCGCCCGGCGTCGATCGGGCTGCGGCGTTGCTGCAACTGGCCTGCGCAGTCAGCGACCTGGTCAACTACGAAACCGGCTCCACGGAAGTGACGGACACGGCACCGCGCGTCTTCGAACGCGGCAGGGGCGTCTGCCAGGACCATGCGCATGTGTTCATCGCCTGCTGCCGCAGTCTGGGTGTTCCCGCACGTTATGTCAGCGGCTACCTCTACACCGGTGACTCGTCGCATCCGGATTTCCGCGGCCATGTGGCCAGTCATGCCTGGGTCGATGTCTGGGTTGGCGAAGACGCGGGCTGGTTGAGCATCGACGTCACCAACCGGTCGCCGGCCAACGGGAGGCATTGCCGGCTGGCCCTGGGCCGCGATTACCTCGACGCCTGCCCCGTGCGCGGTGTCCGTCGGGGCGGTGGCATCGAGAACATGCGGGTGGATGTCAGCGTCCGGACTTCCGCACAGCAACAGCAACAGCAGTAACGGGCTTTACCTTCCCGGGTCCACGCACTTACCATCCCGGCAAGAGCGCTGCCAGCGCCTTCGCGAGCTCCACAGGTTTCCAGGGTTCCAGATGACTTACTGCGTCGGCATGCTGCTCGACACCGGCCTCGTGTTCCTGTCCGACTCGCGGACGAACGCCGGCGTTGACCAGATTTCCTCGTTCCGCAAGGTGACGGTGTTCGAGAAGACGGGCGAGCGCATCATGGTGCTCCTGTCCTCCGGCAACCTCGCCATCTCGCAGGGGGTGGTGAACATCCTGCAGGAGCAGATTGCGGGCATCTATCCCGAAGGCAGTGACGACACCCTGTGCCTGATGAATGCGCCCAACCTGTTCGAGGCGGCGCGGTGCGTGGGCGAGGCGCTTCGGGAAATCCATCGCCGCGATGCCGAGGCCTTGAAGGAACACCAGATCGAGTTCAACACCACTTTCATCTTCGGTGGCCAGATCGGGAACGAGCTGCCCCGACTGTTCCACATCTATGCGGCAGGCAACTTCATCGAGGCCACGGCCGACACGCCGTACTTCCAGATCGGCGAATCCAAGTACGGCAAGCCGATCATCGATCGTGTCGTGACCCGCAGCACCAGCCTCGCCGAAGCGGCCAAGTGCGCGCTCATCTCGATGGACTCGACCATCCGCTCCAATCTCTCGGTCGGCGCCCCGCTCGATCTCGTCTGCATCAAGCGCAATGCCTTGCGGGTGATGAGCCACATCAGTATGGATGCGGAGCACGACTACTTCCGCATGATCCGGCGGCGCTGGAGCGAGAGTCTGCGCCATGCCTTCCACGAACTGCCCGATCCGGACTGGTTGCGCAGCAGCTGAAGCGAAGGGGAGTGTCGTGGCGGAGCAGGCGGCGGGAACGCCAAGAGATTCTTCCAGGCGCACCCTTTGGCAGTTGGCCGGAATGCTGGTTGGGGCGTTCGCGGTCTGGGTGGCCCTGAGCCTCGACCCGTTCGGCCTGGGCGCCGCCACCAGTCAGGCTGCGGAACGCATCGCGCTCCGCATGATGGCGCCGCTCTATTTCAACGACCGGCCCGCCGTCACCGTGGTCCTCATCGACGACGAGTATCTCGAGCAGGCTGGCCGCTCCTGGCCGCTGTCGTATGCTGACCAGGGTCGACTGGCTCGGACGCTGCTGAGTTACCGCCCCGACGTGCTGTTTCTCGACATCGTCTATCGGCATCCGCATGGTGCAGGCGACGACCCGAATGATCTGCTGACAGGGCTCGGGGCAAGACGATCCGTTCGTGGCCGGCCAACGCCGGTGTTCATTGCAGCGTTCGCGCCCGCAGCCATTGCGCCCCCGGAGGATGCGGCATGCATCAGCGCGAGACCTTCGCTGGCAGCGGGAGCGTTACGACCGGATCTCGCCACGGCGATCGGCGTCATCCCGGAATTCGCGACGAGTGAAGTCCTGGCCAGGGCCTTCATCGGCTGGCAGAAGTGCGGCACCCGCTATCCCCTGTTCGTCGGCGGCGATCCGGACATCGCAACACCCGCGTTTGCGTTGTACCAGGCCCATTGCGCCGCGCCTGAGGGCAGTTCCCATACCGGATGCGAACTCGCCCGACGCTTTGCTGCGTCGGGGGAAGGGCGGCCTGATGATGGGCAGTTCGCGCCGATGACCGTCCTGTGGGGTGCCTACCCGACGGCGGCGCAGGTGTCGCTGTATGCGGAGGGTCAATGCCAGCAAGCTGCCCCGGCGAGCGGTGCGCCCGGATGGGGCAACCGGATAGAGACCCTGCTGCGGCAGGCGTTCCGCAGCCTGATCGGCGACGTCGAACAGTCCCTCGACCCCGGTATCCGGCTGCCCTGCCCGGCGGTGGATATCGTTCGAGCCAGCCAGATTCCGGAAGGCTTCAACGAGCAGTTGGGTCCCTTTTTCGAGAACCGCCTGATTCTGGTTGGCTCGTACCTCGATGGCCTGCCCGATGTGTATGCGAGTCCGGTAAACGGACAGGTGTCCGGCGTCGTGGCCCATGCCACCGCCCTGGACAATCTGATGAAACGTGACGACAGGTATTTCAGGAGTTTGCCCGCCATTTATGGAACAGTCCTTGAAGTAGCGGTGCTCGCGGGCGTCGTGCTCCTGCTGTGGAGCGGCCGTCTTCCCGAGTCCCTCAAGAGCCGATGGACCGGCGGGGCGAGCCTCCTCGTCTGGCTCGTCCTGATCGGGACGGCGGTCAACCTCGGCGAGGATTTCCTGGCGCTCAGGATCCTGGTCGTCGCCATCGTGTTGGACTGGTTCAAGCCCAAGGCCGCCGCGCAGGTTGCCGCGTTGAGCTTGGCCGGTGCTATGCTGGCTCTGGCGCTGTTTCCGCTCGGCTTCGTCGCCTTCAACTGGATCAACATCGTGCTGGCCGCTTGGGGAACCGCGGAGCTGGTGAAGTCCGTCCAGTACGACAAGGCGAAGAACGAGGAAGTCGAGAAGATTTCGCTGCTGCGGTACGCGCGCCAGCAGATCAGGAAGAGAGTGACAGCCTGAAGTAATCAGGTGACTGCGTTGGAAGGGAGTGTGTCATGAAGGTCATCGTTGGGCTGCTGCTCATTGCAGCAGGCTTTCCCGTCGCAGGCTTCGCCCAGGAAGCAGCGTGTACGCAGGAACCCGTCACCGTCACCGGCTTCGCGCGCGCCACTCTTGGCATCTTCAACGCCGATGGCAGCTATAGCGACAAGGAAATCTCCACGAGCGATCTCGTGGCGAAAGACATCAGGGTGTGTGCATGGAATCGCGAACGCAATCTCATGCGTCTCGTCTTTGCCGATCGCGACATCTGGGTCGATCCCGCTGAACTCAAGGTGAACCTGCAGGACAAGCCCGCGGGCAACCAGGTGGCCTGTGCGGATGCGCCCAGTCGACCTGCGGGCACGCAATCGCTGGCTTCGATGGGCGTGAACAACGCCGAGTGCCGCAAGAAGGGCACATGAAACTCGCGGTCTGCCTGCTCTCGCTGTGTGCGGCGAGCATGGGCCACGCCGGTGAGCCTGCGCAACCCGCCGATACCCGCAAGCTCGTCGAGATCGCAGTCGAACGCGCTGCCAAGGCAACGCCCGCGCAAAAGCCCTCGTACCTGAAAGCCTACGAGGGTGGTGAGGTGCCGGCCGAGGTGGCCGTCTACCTCGACCAGGACTCGCACTTCGTTACTGACTCCAACGTCGAGTCGTATCTCACCGGCATCACCGAGCGGCTGCTCAAGTCGTGGACCGGAACCCAACCCACATTCAAGTTGATGGTGAAGTCGAGCAGTGAGCGCTGTGCCTTCAGCGATCTCTCCGGGTTGCTTGTGGTCTGCACCGAGTTGCTGCGTGCGGTGGAGAGCGAGGATGAGTTGGCCGCAGTGCTCGGTCACGAGCTCGGACACATGCTGCTCGGTCACACGAAGGACGAAGCCACGCGCCACAAGCTGCCGATGGGAATTGAATCCACCGCACTGCTGGCCGCGGCCATCCAGCAGAAATCGGCCAATGGCACCGTGAACCTGCAGGCACTGACGCCGGATGGAGAGAAGACTCTGCGTACCGCGGGTACGCTGAACCTGTTGTGGCAGGACATGTTCGCGCCATCGTGGAACCGCAACCAGGAACGGGATGCGGACCGGCTGGGCCTGGATCTCATGTGGTCTGCGGGCTATGACCGCGCCGCGTTCGTATCGCTGCTCGACAAGCTTTCCGAGACGCAGGCTGGCCGCAGCGAGCGCATGGAGGCCGTGCGCCAGCAAGCGCTGCAGAAATTCAACGTGCAGCCTGCAAGCCGCACTCCTGCAGCGAATGCGGGCGATATCGGAGCCGTGTTGCAGAACGCCCTCAGGCAGACGGCGGTGGATATGGCGTTCTCGTACCTGACTTCACTCAATACCGAATACGAGCCCCGGGACCAGCGCCTGGCCTCGCTCAATGAATACGCGGAGCTGCACTACACTGGCCGCCGCAGCAAGGTCTCCTATGCCGAGCGTTTCACCGCAGCACTGCGTTCCGGTTCCGGCAGCCAGATGCTCGGCGCCGATGCAGCCGCACTGACCACGCTCACGGCCCTATCCAAGCGCGACATGCGAACCGCGGCAAGCACAGCCGGAGCAATCCGGTTCGCCGAAGGCGCCGATCAGCCGCATGTGCGACTTGCAGTGGCCCGAACCGCGTACGCGGCGGGTCGTCGACCTGAAGCTGCAGCGATGCTTGCAACGGCAGTCGAGTCGCCCCTCGCAGGCGGCGATGTCTATCGCGAGCTGGCCGAAATGTACCAGGCCGACCGCAAGCCGGAAGAAGCCCGCAACGTGCTCGAGCTGGGCGCGAAGCGCATCGGCAATTACTCGGCGTTCCTGCCCGAGCTGGTCGAAGTCTCGCGCGGTGGCCAGCAGACCGAAGCCGCCGAGGACTACGCCATCCGCTGCGACCAGGAAGACAGGAAGAACGGCGGCCTGGGGGCGGTGGCGTTGTCCGGCAATTCGACCGCCGCAGCCAACACCCCAACCCTATACAAAGAGTGTGTCCGCCGCCTCGGCTACGACCCCATCAAGAAGCGTGAAGCCGACGCCCAGCGCCAGCAGCAGGAAAAAATCCAGAAACAGATCCAGGCTCCGGCCGATGCGCTGAACAAGGCGATCGGGGATTTGTTCAAGAGGAAGTAGCTGGCGGAATGGAAGAAATGACTTTTCCTTAGCTCGCGCGACGGGAGCTCGAACGCATATCTCCCGCTAAAGGGGGCCTCGGCTTCCCGGTTAGTCAGCGGTGGATCGTACTAGCTGCACCAAGGATACATCGCTGAGTCCAACTTCTGTTGGCGTCGGCTGGCTGTTTTGATGCTTGAAAGTTATCTGGCTAGCCTATATGTAGGGGCAGTCATGAGCAGATCATTCACCTCTTCGCCCGCCTATTCTGAGAACCTGCGTCGATTACTGCGAAATCAGGAGCAAGCGAAGCAGTTGCTTGCTGGCATTCTGGCAAATCGCGGTACGGCAAACTTCAATCTGCAGGTGGGGAATCGCCAGCTCGGCGTTTCCTCCGTTAGTCCCGTCACGGTTACAACGACCGACTACGAGAAAAAATAGTTCGACGCGTAGGGAGGTAGGAGATGAACCTCGCCGTCCCTGCATTGCTCCTGTTGCTTCTGCTCCTTCCCGGTCTTTTAGCGGCCTCCGCCTATCTGGGGAGATTCGGTCGCGGACGTTCAGAGCCCGTCGCTGATACAACATTCACCTGGTCCTGGTTTTGGGCGCTACTTGCATCTCCACCCCTACACCTTGTTTGGATGACGGCCATCGGCTTTTTCTCTACGCCGCAGCCAGCAATTGCAGCGGTCTTCTCTCTCCTTTCAGGCGTAGGGGAGCGACAAGAGAAAGTCTTGACCGAAGCGGTGTCTCCGTTTGGGCTTGAAATTTTCTGCTATTTCTTCTCGATCTCAGTAGTGGCAGCGCTGCTCGGCGGAATGGCCCGAAAAGTCGTTAGAACCCTTGGGCTCGATCTGACGTTCAAGTCATTTCGCTTTGGGAATCGTTGGCACTATCGCATGTCCGGTGAGCAGCAAGCTATCGATATGATCGATGATATTGACGCAGCCGGGCTTCCCATGTGGCAAAACATCAGCCTTAAGCGTCAAGCGTTTCGGCAGTGGAGAAATGCACAGAGGCCGCTCGTGACGATTAGCGTTACCTTGTCGCATGCAGCCGATGACTACTTGTACGTAAGGTTTCTGCAAGAGTACGAGATCGATACGAATGGAGGTCTTCTTAGTTTGCGGCTTATTGCCACAATTCGTAGAAAGCTGACGGACGACCGTAGTTCCGATGAAGCCGAAAGGAAGCCCCTACACGACGACCCAAGGTTTTACGAGATTACAGGTGACTCGGTTTGCATTTGGGCGCGCGACGTCAAGTCATTGAGTATTAGGGAGACTCTGAAGAACCGGTCATAAGAGCGAGTTTAGGCGGCGGATTTGAGTCGGGGCATCGGAACGGGCGACTTTGCCGCGTCGATTCGGTGTTGTTGGCTGCCGCATCGTGCGTCTATCGATCTCCACCGGCACC
>JANNNQ010000029.1:0-10502 GCA_031398625.1 Pseudomonadota bacterium | reverse complement strand
TCGAACTGCAGCTGCGGGTTAGCTGAGAGTTCTTCACGCAGTGCAACGGACAACGCCAGCCCGACCAGGTCCGCGCCGGCGAATCGCAAGGTAACGGCTACGCGGCCGGCTTCCTCCGCCGCATGGACCGGGATAAGCCCGGGCATGAGCAGCAGGAGAAGCGAGGGATACAGCGCAGTCCGCATGGCGGAAGTCTAGCAGGGTGATTCCCTGTGGAGCGGAGAGGGTCCGAAGGCGGTTCAGGACGTCGTTGCGGAGCGGGCCAGGTACTCGACCAGCCGCTCGAACTTCTGGCGGTGCGCACTCAGCCACTCCGGACTGCCAGCGGTCCGCGCCAAGGCTGCGACAAAGTACAGATACGCATCGAGCACATCGTGTTCCGCAAGCGACAGCAGTGGCACCACGCCACTGTCCCATAGCAGGGAGGAAGTATGGGACGAGTCCGCGGTGCTGACCGCCTCCAGGACAAAGTTCTCCAGGATCTGGCTGAACCGCCCGGCATCCGGGATAGCCGGACTGATCTCGCTTGCCGCCCGCCGCGCAGCCTGCAAGGCGGCTTCGAACACTGGAGTCGACTGTCTGGCTTCGGGGGCTGACACGTCCCGATGAATCAGTACGTGCACCTGCTCCGCGGCTCCTGCCGCCTGCGGTGACTGCGTAGCAGCGATGATGTAACGGAGGTTCATCAGCAGCGCCCCCGCCGGATCGCCTTGCGCCTCCAGCATCGCGCCGTATTCCAGGAACAGGGCGGGGTGTTGCCCGGCTTGATCGAGGGCACGACGCAGCTGCAACGTGGCGCCGGACACATCGCCATGGAAATCCAGCGTCCGCGCATAGTTGAAATGCAGGTTCGCATCGTGCGGATGGAGCTCGACCGCCTCGCCGTAGGTAGCGAGTGCCCGATCTGTCTCTCCGCTCTCGTGCTCGCAGCGTGCACGCAATGCGAACGCGGCGGACTGCCAGGGCGAGGCCGAAGCGAGACTGGCCGTTGCATACTCGATGCAGCCCGGCAGATTCCCCACGGCGCGCGATGAACGTGCGAGTTCATGGAGCAGGCGTGCGTCCTGCGGCCGGTCTGCGCGCAGACCGAGATAGATCTGGATAGCCGCATCGAAGCCACCCGCTTCATGCAGCTCGATGGCTTTGCCCAGCGTGAGGTCGAAACCGGCATCTCCGGCATGGGCCGCACCTTGCAGGGAGCCAAGCCCCAGCAGACATAACTGGAACGACTTTCTGACCGAATGCGGCAGCCGGGTTGATGCGCTCATTGCCTGCGGAAAGAGCAACATCCATGCCGCTGCAGTTTGCTGGCGCAGGACTCAAGGGCTTGCACATCGTCCGGCTGACCGGAGCCGCAGGGCGCGCTCGCGCCTGGTGAGCGGTGTAAGACCCATCGACACGATCAACCCTAGGAGGCGTCACCGGCAACCGATTCCTCCAGAACCCTTAACTGCTTGAGCAGATACGCCCTCACTGCCGGGGTGGTCGTCAGGCCGATTGCCTTCTCGTAGCACTGCCGCGCGGTGAGTGGCTCCATTGCCTGCGCAAGCAGATACCCCTTCGCGACCCAGTACGGCTGGTATCCGAGCACCGACTGCTCATCGATGTTGCCGAGCAGCTGCAAGGCATCGAGCGGTGTGCGGGCCTCCCCATGAGCCACTGCCTGGCCAACCAGGGCGCCGATCGTGGGTGCAATCCTCACCAGGCTGTCGTACAGCTGCGCGATGGCGTGTTTCGGAACCGGCTCACCAAACGCCCTCTGGCAATGAGCGGACTGGATGGCGGCTTCGAGCTGGAAGGGACCCGGCGAGGCTGCCTTTGCTGCAGACCACAGGAGTTTCTCGGCCGCAGCGAGTAGCGACCGGTCCCAGAGACCTGCATCCTGGCGCGACAGGGGCACGAACTCGCCGGCGGATGTATGGCGCGCGGGCTTCCGCGCCTCGCAGAAGAGGAGCAGGGCCAGCAGTCCTGCAGCCTCCGGTTCACCGGGCAGGAAGTCGACCAGAAGGCGCGCCAGGTAAACGGCCTCGCCGGAAAGTTCCGTCGCTTCAGTTGCGCTGTCGCTCGTATCCCAGGCGACGCCATAGGCGGCATACACGGCTTCGAGAACGGCCTGAATCCTCGCCCCCAGCTCCTCTCGTTCGGGTTCCACGAACGGGATCCGCGCCTCCTTGATTCTTGCTTTCGCGCGCACCAGACGCTGTGCCATCGCCGCGGGCGAGACCAGGAAAGCCGTTGCGATCCGGGCAGCATCGATGCCGAGCACTGTCTGCAGCATCAGCGCGGTCCGCATGGGGGGACCGATTGCAGGATGGGCACAGACGAACAGGAGCTTCAGTCGCTCGTCCGGAAATGCGCGCTGTCCGTTCGCTGCAGCAGCCGCATCGACGAGCATGGCCACCGTGCCGGGGTCTACCGTCACGCGGTCATGGCGATACGCTTGCATGAGGTTGCGCCTGGCCACGGCGAGCAACCAGGCCTCCGGTGAATCCGGGACGCCACTATGGGGCCACGACGCGAGGGCGGCGGCGAAAGCCTCCGCCAGAGCATCTTCCGCCGCCGCCACATCGCGCCACTGTCGGGCCAGCCAGGCCAGCAACCGGCCGTAAGACTCCCTTGCAGCCTGTTCCGCCGCAGACCGGGCCAGCGAGTGGCCTGGGACATCGGTCATCGTGCGGGAGGCGGCAGCACCGGACGAACTTCGGCAGTCCCGTAGCTGGCGGCCGGACTGCGGGCAGCCCATTCCAGCGCTTCGTCCATGGACGGGACATCGATGATGAAGTAACCGCCCAGGTGCTCTTTGGTGTCCGCAAACGGGCCGTCCTGTACATGCCGCCGGTCGCCCCGGATCCGCACGCTGGTGCCAGCCGCCGGTGGCTGGAGACCATTGCCGTTGACCGTCACTCCGGATGCAGCGAGGGCACCGATGTAGGCATTCCACGCGCCCCAGTAGGCCGGCGCCTCAGCCGGATCGTTGCGCTTGGCAAATTCGGAAGCGGGTTCGTGATACATGAGCATGAACTGCATGGGACTCTCCAGGGCTGTTGAAGGACTGCCGTACTGTTGGTTACTGCCGGCAACCATTGATGCTCAAGGGGGCCGCCGATCGACAGGGAACCGGGATTTTTCTTCAACCCGCAACCGGAGGCTGGCGGCGCCGGCCGGACCATTGCTGTGCACGGAGATTGCTGCTGGCCAGCCTGGCGGTTTCCTCGATTCGCCTCTGGCGCGTCTCGGGCTTCTTTGCCGTACTGATCCATTCCAGGATCCCGCGCTTCACCGAACGCGGAAATGCATCGAACCGCTCCCGTGCGGGCGGGCTGGCGGCCAGCGCCGTGGCGAGGTCGAAGGGAATCTCGAGAGCTTCCACGGAATCGAGCAGGGTCCAAGAGCCGTCACGGCGGGCAGCGTCGACTTTTTCAAGACCGGAGGGCGCCATGAGCCCCGCAGCGAGCAGCCGCTCGACTCGCAACTTGTTGGGACGAGACCAGCCTGAACCCGCTTTCCGCGGTGCGAACCAGAGCATGCTGCGTTTCGCATCGAGTTTCCTCGGTTTGCTGTCGACCCAGCCGAAACAAAGCGCTTCCTCCACCGCGTCGTCGTACTCGAACCGCGGTAGCCCGGTGGCCTTCTTGTATGCAATCAGCCAGATACCCGCTTCCCGCCGGTGGTTACGCGCCAGCCAGGAACGCCAGGCAGCCCGCGACTTCGGGTGGACTGAGTTGTCCGGTGCATCCATGCACCGGAAATTCGTCTCGCGGGAACCTGCGGATTCAGCCCAGGGCCACGCGCTGTCCAACCGTGGTGCCGCCCACCAGTGACCGGCAGATCGCCTCGACATGGCGATGATCCGTGCCGCAGCAGCCACCGACGACACTCAGTGCACTGACCACCGGGTGGAGTTCGCGGTAGCGCTGCCCCATGTCCAAGGGATCGCCACTGTCCAGCTCCGTGGATTCGTCCAGCTCCTTGTGGCTCTTGCAGGAGGCATTCGCCCGGATACCACGCAACCGCCGGATCCATTCCCCGCCCTCGCGGAGCGTCGACTGGAAATGCGTCGGGTGCGCGCAGTTGATCATGAAGTACGCGGCATGGCCGTCTGTTGCCCAGTCGACTGCTTCGATTGCGTCCCGCAGCGTAACGCCTGAAGGCAGGCGACCATCGGTTTCGAGCGTGAATGAGATGGCGACGGGCATGCCGGCCCGTTTCGCGGCGAGCACGACACCGATCGCTTCCTCGACATAGTTCATCGTGAATGCCGCCACCATGTCGGCTGCGGTCGCGACGAAATCCTGGATCTGCGGGCCGTGGTAGTCGGCCGCTTCCTCCGGCGTCATCCGCTTGTCCGCGTTGTAACCGTCACCCCGCGGACCAATGTTCCCGCTGATGACGATCGGTGTTTCTGTGGTCTCGAACCCGGCGCGGACTGCCTCCAGGAGTTCGATGGAATCCCGGTTCATCTGCCGCAACGCCTCGCGATCGAATCCGAGCTTCGCGCCCCAGTCCGGGTTGGCGCGCCAGGTGACCGATTCCAGTACCAGTCCAACCCGGTACTCGCGGGCCATGGTCGCGTAGGTGTGGAAGTAGCGGCGCAACGTCTCGCGGCCGGAGGGCGTCCCGAGCAGCGTGAAGGAGGCGAAGTACGGCAGGTCGATCTTCTCCTGGAAGATCAGGGTCGTTTCAAGGCCGGCATCGGTGATGAACAGTTTCGATCCCAGTTGGGGCAGGCGGTTGCGGTAGACGGCTTGGGCAGGCATGGCAGGCTCCGGTCGATTCGGTTTCCAAAGGATTGCGATTGCTCTCAACGCGGTCGTGACTTTAGGATCGCAGCGCGCTTGCCACTAAAGCCAAACCGGCCGTTTTCCTGCTTTTTCAGCCATGGATACCCCGCCGCCCCTGCGCATCTCCCTGCTGGCCGTGCCGGAAAGCACGGCGTCCACGGTCTATGGCATGTACGACCTGTTCGCGGGGGTTGGCCGGGACTGGGGCGTGCTGATTGAAGGCGAGCCTGGCCCTCCCCGCCTCCTGCCTGAGATCGCGTCGCGGACCGTCCAGCCGCTCCAGGCAGGAAACGGGCTCTGGATTCGCCCCGAGATCCCGCTGGATGACCCCCGTGTACCGGCGGTGGTCTGCATTTCTGACCTGTTCCTGCCACCGGAAGAGAACATCGCCGGCCGGTTCGATCCGGAGATCGAGTGGATCCGCCACTGCCATGCATCGGGCTCGATCATCGCGACTGCCTGCTCCGGAGCCTTGCTGCTGGCGGAAGCCGGGCTGCTCGATGACGAAGACGCCACGACCCATTGGGGCTATTGCGGTGCGATGTCAGCCCGCTATCCCAAGGTCCGCGTGCATCCCGATCGCGCGCTGGTCGTGGCCGGCGAAGGGCAGCGGCTGGTGATGGGCGGCGGTGGCACATCCTGGCTCGACCTTGCGCTCTTCCTGATCGCGCGGCTCGTCAGCGTCGAGGACGCCATGCGTACGGCGCGCCTGCACCTGATCGACTGGCACAGTCTCGGCCAGCTGCCCTTTGCCGCACTCAATCGTGCGCGTCAATCGAGCGATGCCGTCATCCAGAACTGCCAGACCTGGATCGCCCAGAACTACCAGATGGAATCACCGGTCGCGACGATGGCCAGGATCGCGGGCCTCGCGGAACGTTCATTCAAACGGCGCTTCGAACAGGCGACCGGGATGTCGCCCATCGACTACGTTCATACGCTCAGGCTTGAAGAGGCCAAACAGGCACTCGAAAGCACGGATGCTCCTGTTGAGGCCATCGCCCTCGAAGTCGGCTATCAGGACACGAGCTTCTTCGGGCGCTTGTTCCGCCGCAAGGTCGGCATCACCCCGGCACAGTACCGCCGCCGCTTCGGCAGCTTGCGGCAGGGGTTGCTCAACCAGGCCGTTACACCGCGTTAATCGCGATCCGGTGCTCCCGGCGGAAACCAGGCACGGAAGGACCTTCCCTCGTCGACCGCCCGTGCGAATGAAGGACGAGCGAGCAGGCGGGCGCGATAGGCGCGCACGTTGGGGTGTGTCTCATCGATGGGGTGCACCCAGTCGGCATAGAACAGGGACGGTGCCGCCGCACAATCAGCCAGGCTGAAGCCGGAGCCCGTAACCCACTCGCGCCCTTCCAGTGTCGTCTCGAGCCAGCGGTACGCCATGTCCAGCAACTGGCGGGCTTCGGTGACGCCATAGGGATCACGCTGCCCGGCAGGACGGATGTAGTCGAACACGATCCGCTGCATCGGGGTCATGATGTAGTTGTCGAAGAAGCGGTCGAGTGTCCGCACGTCCAGCGCTGCCTGGTCGTCTGCAGGCACGAAGCGGGTTCGCCCCGGATGATGGAGGTCCAGGTACTCGACGATGATGCTGGCCTCCACGACGGTCCTGCGTGCGTCGACGAGGACCGGCATGCGCTTGAGCGGCCAAAGCCGTACATGCTCGGCAGCAATGTCGGGATCCGCACCGAGCACCAGGAATTCGAACGGGGTGTCGTTCTCGTAGAGCGCGATCAGGACTTTCTGGCAGTACGAGGAAAAGGGATGGGCAAAGAGCTTCATGCGGAATCCTTGTGGAGTGCTCCCTGTTCTGGTCGTCCGAAGCCCGCTCTTGTCGACACGAGTCCTCCCTGTTTTGTCGCCGACGGGACCGGATTCAACTGCATTCAGCCTCGTCGTAGCCCTCGCCGCGCCATTCGATCAGGCAGAAGCCATGACCGAAAGGATCGCTGCATTGGGTGAGGATTCCCTACGGGATCGCGTGGTCCAGGTCCGGCACATCTGTATTGATCGACAGTTCCATCACGACGTCTGGCCTACAGGGCTCTTCCGTCGTAATGGGTAACCGGGATCGCGCCCAGGTCGATGCCTTCGAGGCAGCGGAGATTGATGGCAGCCATCCTGTTGCCCTTCGGATCTTTCCCCTCGCCATAGGGGTGCATGCCGCAGACCGGGCAGAAGCGATGCTGGATGACGTGCTTATTGAAAGTGTAGACCGTGGAGTCTTCCGGCGGCGTGAGCAGACGCAGCTGGTCGCGCGCCACGAACCACATGAGCGCACCCTTGCGCTGGCAGATCGAGCAGTTGCAGGCCATCGCGCCTTCAACCGTGCCTTCGACTTCAAAGGCAATTCGTCCGCAGTGACAGCTGCCACGGTAATTCATGGTTTCTCTCGTGATTAGTTGCAATCAAGTCCAGTTTGGCTCGGCTTCCGCGTCGAAGGCCCTGCCCGCCGCGACGATGTCAGCAGCAACCTGTACTTCGCTTTTCATCTCGATGCCGGGATCCATGAAAACGGTATAGGTCTTCAAAGCGAGTACGGCAACTCCGGTCGGCGCGGTCGGCACCCGGCCACCCGGAAAGCGATCCCTCTTCTCGCGGATGAAAGCCGCAGCTTGTTGCACGGCCCTGTGCATCTGTCGATCGGATTCGGATTCATAGCAGAAATCCCACTCGCGAACCCGCTTGTTGATCACGTCCTTGTCCGGACCGCCGGCTGCAATGCCCGCCGCCGCGAAAATGCGGCAGTCATAGTCGAGGCAAGTCTGCGGACGATGGGCGTAGATGGAGCACGTCCCGGACTGCCTCATGGGACACAGCCCGTTCGGCAAGGCCGGCATCGTCTGGCTGCCGCTGGAGAAGCCGGGTGCCGTGACCAGCAGATCAGCCGGGATTGCCTTTACGGCCTCACTATCTTCGGGGCGCAACTGGATGGAGTACCCCGATGTGCAGCAGCCTGTGCATTCGCCGCACGGCACCTGCGTTCCGCCGTGGCCTTTTAACGCCGCCCGCGCCTGCTCCAGCCATTCGCCAAAGGATCCGGCGGCAACCATCGACATCCTGGGGACCTCTGAATTGCCTGTGCGCGTTGACGACTCCACGACGCGATTCTCAAGGAAGCCGCCTCATCGCGTCAAAGCATCAGGCATCTGCCTGGCCCAATGCAACAAACTCTCCTTCGAATCGCCCCGCCATTTCCCCCAGAAACACCAGATGGGACGCAACAGTGATCCTCGCCTTGTTCCTTCGTTTTAACACGCGCACGAAAGAGACCCAATCCTCGGGACGACGAAGGAATGACTCCGCAGTGAACGCACCCGAGATGGGCTTCTCGTATTCCATGGTGTTGCGCTGGATGACCAGCCGGGCCTGCAGCCCCTCGGTGCTCAAACGAGTGTGGACCAGCGCCCATGCTGAGAGGATCGCCACCGCCGCTACGCTGCCACCAAACACGGTCTCCCGGTGATTGATGTTCGGCGCCAGCGGCGCGGACAGGACAACGCCGTCGTTCTTCACGCTCAACACGGATACCTGCATCGCTTTCGACAGGGGGATGTGCAGGTGCAGGTAGCCTTCGAGCTCAATGGGGTTCATGGTTCCCGACCTCGATGTCGAAGTGCAGGACGTCCTCGCGAATGCCCAGTTTCGTGTACAACGCGATGGCCGCCTCGTCTTCAATCCCCGTGTCTGCCTGCACGAAGATCACGTAGGCGCCGCGCTCCCGTCCAATGCGCTTGAGCTCCTGAATCAATGCCGTCGCGATTCCCCTGCGCCGATCTCCGGCTGCAACAGCGAGGTCGTAGAGGTAGATCTCACTGCGTTCCTGCTCGAACTTCCGAAGCTCGTACGCCGCAATGCCACCCACGATCCGGGCACCGCTCGAAGCGACCAGTGCAATGAAGGAATCGCCGCCCAGCAGGCTGCGCAAATAGTCAGGGCCGGGCTGCTTCCCCGTGTAGGTGTCCACATCGTTGAAAGCCTCGCCGAACATCCGCAGCAGGGCTTCCATCTCGCCGATGTCGTCAGCGGTCAGCTGACGAATGGTGAAATCGGTCATGGGACCCTCAATACGGCTCTATCCATTCGTGACGCAGCAGGCCGAACATCTCTACGTCCGTCACCTCGCCTTTGGTGATCCAGCGCTCGCGCAACAACCCTTCCTTGACGAAGCCCGGATGGGCGAGCAGGCGGGCGGAGGATTCGTTCCGCGGATCGACTTCGTCTTCCAGCCTGCGTAGTGATTCTGCGCCCACGACTGCGTCAGGGATCGCGAGGCAGGGCGCCGGGAAACCATTCGGTGTGCTGATCGCCTCCCCGGCCCAGATAGGTCACGCGCTTTCCCCGAAGGAACGCAAAACAGCCCTGCACTCCCGCATGCATCGCGCGCCGACAGAAATCCCGGTACTTCTGCCCGTTCTGCTGGCTGTCCAGAATCGCGGCCTTCAGCTCGACCGCGTCAAGGTCCACTGCGATCGACGGCAGTCCTTCGAACGAAAACGGCGCATGTACGACTGCGCCCGCCGCACCATAGAACGTGAACGAACGAACGGCATATTCGACGTGGTAGTACTCGACACCTTGCGCTACGAGACCGGCCATAATCTGTGGAAACGGCGTTGCACCGTCCAGTGTCGCCTCAGCCAGTTCACGGATTCTGTCTGCGTTCATGTATCCAAACCCGGCTGTACGCATTCCGCAATCAGTGTTACATCTATTGAGGTCTTGGCGCTGGATCCGGCTGGCCAGCATTCATTGACGATCTTTCAATGCCGGGTCACCACGATGGGCTCGCCCCGGGTGATGATCATCGTGTGCTCGTACTGTGCCGACTGGTTGCCGTTTGCTCCAACCAGCGTCCATCCGTCACCCGATTCCGTGACTACCCGGCTCTTCGTCGACAGGAAGGGTTCAATGGTGATCACCATGCCTTTCTGCAGGATGCGCTTGTCATAGGGATCGAAGTATCCGGGGATGTGCCCGGGCTCTTCATGAAGTGCCCGGCCTACGCCATGGCTCCCGAGGTTCTCGATGATCCTGAAGCCGTATGTTCTGGCGGTTCGCTGGATGGCGGCGCCGATGCCGTTGATGGGGCGGCCCGCGCGGGCCTGATTCATGGCTTGTTCGAGGGCTGTCCGGGTGGCATGGCACAGGCGTGTCTTCAGCGCGTTGGTCGGCGGCACGATCGTCGTTCCCCCGGTATCGGCGAAGTAACCTCCCAGCTCGGCAGAAACATCGACGTTCAGTACGTCGCCCGGTCGAATCACGCGATCACCCGGGACGCCGTGCGCGGCCTCTTCGTTGATGCTGATGCAGGTTGAGCCGGGAAAGTTGTAGGTGAGTCTCGGCGCCGATCGTGTGCCGTGCTTCTCCAGCAACTTCTCGCCCAGTGAATCCAGCTCGCGCGTGGTCATGCCAGGTTCGGCGGCGTCCAACATTTCCTGGAGCACGTACGAAACGATGTTGCCGATGCGCTTGAGCGCAATCACGTCGTCGTCGGTTTCGATGGTCATGGGGTGTCGTGTCTCACGAATGTCCAATCTCTTGTTCGGCCCTAAATTCCTGCTTCAGAAAAACGGGTCTTCGTGATTTGGTGTGGGTAAAAAAAGCGCTCTGATCACGATGTGAGCGCTATTTTCATAGGGTCTGAGGCACATTGCGAACGGACAGAAAGTTGGCATGATGTGCGGATGGTCAAAGCTGTCAAACGCCGCCGAT
>JANNNQ010000440.1:0-2244 GCA_031398625.1 Pseudomonadota bacterium | reverse complement strand
ATTGGCCGGAAAGCCCGCCAGACGCAGGACATCCCTCACGACCTGTTCATCCAGGTCTCCCACCGGGACTTCAACAATGCGTTCGTCGGCCGCGATGCGTCGTAGGACACGATCATGATCGAGGTCGAATTTCCGGCAGGCCACCAGCACCCTGACCTCCGGGTTACCTGACGCCTGTCGCAACATTTCCTCAACGACTTCACGGCGTTCTTCGTGACGACCCGACACAGAACCCACCGCGTCCACTTGGCCGATGACCAGCAGCCCAGGCTCTCCAGAGGCAACGTTGGCAAGCACGACGGCCGGTGAGTCACCGGCAAGCCCAGTGCCACCCCACGACCGACCAGTCGCGCCCGATATCGCGCCGCTGTCCGCAGACAGCGCCATCACCGGCCAGCCCTGTGCCTGAGCACGTCGGATCACCTGCGAAACGACGACACTCTTGCCGCTGCCCGCGCCACCACTGAGCAGGACCCTCTTTCCATCCCTCAGATACTCGAAGGCAACCCCGGTTTCGTCGCGTGGGATTTCCTGTCCGCCCTGAACCGGTATCTCTGACACGGTCTTCAAGCGCCCTTACGCGATGTCGGACGTAATCATGGCGACGATCAAAATGGTCACTGTCAGGAAGTTGAGCCGAAGTAGTTCGTCTGGGCGTTGCCGTCTCCGACCTGAACCCCCTGAGCGCCCCGCAGGTCGACGTTGTACTTGCCCGAACTGGATCCCGCCGGATCAGCAGCGGCCATCACAGCCTGCGCCAGCGCCACCAGCGCATCGTCCCGGTCCGCACCGGCCTGCTTCAGGTACGCGCTCAACGCCGGCTCCCAGTTGTCCGGATCTGCTGTGTACTCCTCAACCGCCGACTCAGCGGCCGGCCTACCCGCCAGCTTCCGCTTCACCGCGTCACGCAGCCCAACGTAAGCATCCTGAATCGCCGTACCAGCTGCCTCCCCGACACCCTTCGTGGCGCCCATCAGCAACGCCCCCAAGATCAACGAGATCGGTTCCATTGTTTCCCCAAACGAAAAAGGCGCACCTCTCACCCGACCGAAGCATCCTCCTCGCTAACAGCCGCCGGAAGCGAATAGACCAAACTCCTCACCTCTCGTTAATCGTTGACAGTGCTGGTCGGTGACGGCTGCGGAGGTTGCGGTAGCGGGTATTCGATCTGCTGACCGCCGATCGTGATGACGACTCGGGCCTCGGACGCACCAGCGGCGCGAAGGTAGTTCGCCAGAGTGGACAGCAGCATGTCCTCACGCGCCTCCAAGCCACTGACAGCGGCTTGCTTGATCCCCATCCGCTGCGCCAGCTCGGCCTGCGTAAGGTCGGCGGCCTTGCGAATGGACGCGAGATGCATCGCGTGCTCGCGGTCGGCTTGAGCCATGTCGCTGCGGATCTTCTCGACCCGCTGGCTTGTGGCCGGATCGCTCAGTGCTCGCTCCAGTCGGCTGTTACCCCGGACGAACTTCTCTGCTTCACTCATCGCTCGCTGCCCTCCCTCTCTTTGCTGCTGACGAATCCACTGCTCGATCACCCCGTCAGCGCGCACTCCGACGCTGTCGTAGAACACATCACCCATCTGCGCCTTGTTCCCGGCGAACAGGGCAACGACGACGCGATCCTCATCGTCCGGCGGAAACCAGACGATCAGCCGCATCGCAACGCCAGGATGGAAGGGGTGCGCAACCCGCCACACCGGGAAGCGACGGAACTGTCGCACCCGCTTCAGCGTCGCCGATTCCGCTTCCGGCTCACGCTTCAGATCCGCGAGCACCGCAAGCTCGGCCAGAAGGAAGTCCAGCTCAGTGCGAGCCTTCGCATCTCCCTTCTCTGCTCCCGCTTCGAGGCGATCCCAGAAGTGCCCGAACGACTCGGGCCAGTCGATGATCACAACCCAGATATTACTCCAGAACGATATCGTTCGCAAGCAATATATGAAACGGCGAAACACTCCGCCCCAAATGACCGATCCCTCGAACTTTAAGCATCGCGAGGGTTCCTTCGACCGGCCTGCGGATCCGCCCGCAGATACGCATCCGCGTTCCTCGCAGACGACGTCGGCAGGCGATCCAGCAGGGCTTTCGGCCAGCCTTCGCTACGTCAAATCTGCAGTCAGCGCCTGAGCCGAGGCGTGCACTCGAGGACGCACGGCGGACTCATGAAGATCATTTACTTGATCTTCATAACTTGATTTCCTCAGGTCAGAGCCACTTTTCTTGATCCCACGGTCGGAGTCGAACC
>JANNNQ010000400.1:0-2060 GCA_031398625.1 Pseudomonadota bacterium | reverse complement strand
GTGCACCGTGTAACCGAGGACGTTTCGCGTCTTCCACAACGACCGAAAGGCGTCATGAGGCCAACCGTAGATGCTGTTGTCAGCGCGTTTGCCGACAAAGGCGGTCCAGATCGGCGCCCATTCGCGAGAACGCGGCGGATAAGGCGGCGTGAAAAACGGCTGACTTGAAATGCGGCCAAGAGCGTCAGTTGTGCTGCTGGCGAGCGCCGTGGGTTCGCATGAATACATGGTACCACCGTATCACAATGCAAAACGTGTCGCTTGACCGCTATTGCCGCGGAAGAGCGGTGCGCCTCCTCTCCTGCTAGGACATGGGGTCGGGACCGCGATGAACGGACGTCTATGTTTGGGAAGCGATTTGGCAGAGCTGAACATGAGAAAGTTGGTCTAGTCGACTTGGGCGCTGCTGACGGTGCGAACGATAGCGGGCACGCGGTTCAGCGCAGCGCCGCCTCGGCATCGACCACCGCCATGTCGTGCATCTGGTTGAGATAGCTTTCTAGGTACGGTTTGTGCGAGGCGCCGACGATGACGAGGCCGCGGATGCCTGGATTGAGGGCGAACATGTCGCGGATATTCGCCGCCATACGCAAGTTGCGCGTTTCCCAGTAACCGAGATAGCCGCGACCGAAGCGGCCCGCGGACGGCTCTGCCAACGCAGCGCCGAAGTCGCTGTCGAAAACCAGCTGCGCCTGATCCCCTCGGTTAAAGGCGCGATACATCGCGAGCATGGCTCCCGGCTGGCCGACTTTGGCCTTCAGTGCCGCATCCATTGCCTTGCGCTTTGCAGTAGCAGGATTGTCCCAAGCCTTGGAGATTGCGGCGCTGTGCCCCTTTTCGTCGGCGATCGGCGCATCCGCGGTGTGATCGTCCATGGCGTAGACGCGTTCGAGTCCCAGGCGGGCGGCGAGCGCGGCTGCAATGAGCAGACTCTCGTTGCGCCGCGTACGCAGGGTCTCAAGCCGCGCGACCAAGGTGGCGTCGAGCCCCTCGCCGGCGTGACGATCGTTCTCGGGAAGGCGCAGCCACTGGACCAGCGCGGAAGCGCTTTCGTCACCGGCGAGGAACAAAGCAGCGAGGCGGCGACGATCGGCAGCCGATGGCGACGTTGGCCAAGCTGCAAGTAGCCGCCCCAAAGCGGCCGTTGCCGACGGGACATCAAGTCCCGTCGCCTTTGCAGCAGGTGCCGGGTCCCAACAGTAGCTTTCGACGCTTTCCTTGTAGCGATCGGGATAGCGCCGCATGAAATCGCATTGGGCGCCAGACAGCGCCTCGATAGCAATTGCCTGTGGATGCCAGGCTGCGAGCTTCTCGAGGATCGGTTCGAGTTGCTCGGGTCGGAACGCCGCGGGCATACCGGAAAGGTGCGGGCTGCCGAGCACGAGCAGCTGGTTCTGCGATCCGACGTGTGGACCTTTCAGGCGGCTCGGGTCGAAAGGACGATAGGCTTGTGCAGTCGCGGTCGACGCACCCGCGACCGCGGCGACCACCGTCGCCCACTTCCACAATCGAGTCATCCGCCGCTCCCATCCATGACTGCATTAGCCGTGTAATACAGTGAATGGGATAACGATAGCGGCTTCGCCAGCCGACCATGAGGCTCAATCGAGCCAAAAGGATAGTCTCTGACCTATGCTCACCCGTCAGCTTCCCGCTTCTCGATCGCCAAAGCGTTTTTCGCAACTCGAATGGATGTCCGAAGCTTGGCAGCGAAAAACCAGTTGACGACGGCCGCTTTTGGGCCAGCGAACACGAGCACGCCGCTTATCCTCACCAAGCACGGTTCAGTCTGATTGGCGGGCGGGCATCGCCCAAGCGAAGGCTTGCTCGATCTCGGCAACCGCATCTGTACGGAAGCACTTGCCATGCGAAAGTATCACGCACCGCGGTTGCCACCTGATCATCTGTCGCACGCCACTTCGTAGAGCCTCACGATGCCGACGAGCAGCATGCCGGATCTCGATAGATGGACCGCCGTTTGGACCCGTAGCCCCTCCGGCTTTCAACAACAGCTTGACCAAGATGTTTCGCACTCGACCGATCTCGAAGTTTTGCATGAG
>JANNNQ010000336.1:0-2226 GCA_031398625.1 Pseudomonadota bacterium | reverse complement strand
AATCCTCTTAGCGCATTCTATTCGTAGGATCGAGGTGGCGAGGGTGTGGCGCGCGGCATCGACCGGGTTGACGGGGAGTGTCTCGGGTACGTTCTGGAACGCGTTTGGGTTGGTGGTCGAGGCTCGCGCGGCGACTGCCGCGTCGCTCATGGGCCGCCGATGGTGATCGCACCGGTGATGGTGGCGAGCATAGCCTGGTGCGGATAGGCCGCCGGGAATGCGAGCTTGATCGAGCCCTTCATTTCCTGCACACGCACCGCGATCTTCACGAACGTCCGCCGGATGGTCTCGAGCGTGGCGCCGCGCCAGCGTGATCGTTTCGGAGCCGCGCGACGCAGACCGTGCAGCAGCCAATATGCGCCCATGTGCAGGAAGAGCCGGAACTGGTTGGCCTCCCAGCGCGAGCACGCCGTCTTGTCGGAGCGCGTTGTCCGCTTCATGTCCTTGATCAGGTTCTCGGCCGTGCCGCGCTGGCAGTAGACCTTTTCGTAAAGCGTCTTGCCGCGACCAGAGAGGTTGGTGACGATGAAGCGCGCATCGGTGCCCAGATCGGTCGCCTCGATGCGGGCGATCACCTTGTGCGATCGGCTCCAGCTTCCGGCGGCATACCGGAACTGATGGAAGCGACGCACCTTGCGATGGTTCGGGCGGCGGCGGACATCGCACTGGACGAGCCAGGGCGCCGCAATCTCCTTGAGCTTCTCGTTGATGGCGAGCCCGAGGATGTAGTCGCAGTCCGATGCCTCCAGAAAGTCCAGTGTTTCCGGGCTCAAGTAGTGGCTGTCGCCGCGCACCAGGATGCGCACGCGCGGCCAATGTTTGCGGATGCGGCGCACGACATGGCGCAGTACGCGCGCCACCTCCTCGCCGGAGGGCCGTTTGCCGGGACGTAGCAGCGACAGGATCGGCTTTCCCGACATCGCCTCGAAGATGTGGATCGGCTGGAAGCAAGTGCAGTCGTGGTGCGCATTGAAGAGAGCGAGTTCCTGCTGGCCATGGGCGGGATCGTCGGTGTCGTCGATATCGAGCACGATGGCAGCCGGCGACCGCACATAGCTCCGGCAGAACAAATCGATCAGATTGAGCCCGATGCGCGTCAGCGCCCGCCAGTCGGCAAGATTCTCCAGCCGCGACAAGGTCGGTTGGCTCATCAGGTCAGCGCCGGTGTCGGGCCTGCGCCCGAGCGCGATCTTGAAGGCGGGATCGGTCCGCAGCGTGTCGATATCGTCGCAATCCTCGTAGCCGGCCGCGATCATAACCATGCGCGCCAGCGCCATCTCCGCGTACGCGTGTTGCACGCGGCTCGGGTCACGTTTGTCCAGCAGCGGCCCTGTGATCGCCTCGGCCAGACCGTGCCGCAAGGCGATCTCACGAACAACGATGACGCCGCCGTCAGAGGACAGACGGCCGGCGTCGAACGTTGCTGTGAGTGGCTTGCCTTCGACCGGTGACAGACCCGGTAGAAACGACGTAGCGTGCATGGCGATGGACGGCGGCTCCGGTGGCGACGCGCACGCTTCTGCTCGACACCAGATTCTTACGCCAAACCAGCGGCCTCGTCGCCGTCCATCCCTCCAAACATCACAAGCTCAGGAATAAAGTGGGCTAGGCGTAAACCCTTTCAAGTTCGGCTTCATAGGTGGGAGCGACCAACACACCAGCCTCTCCACTACCCGAGCGGAGAATTACTTCGGCGTGGGCACAATTGCTGAACCGAAGCCCGAGCGCTGGAAGGACCTCTTCCTCAAGTCCCCCGTCTCCGCCAAGCTCAATACCTATATGTGGGAGATGGCGCCGGGCGGCCTGGGGGGCGTGTGGGCGCGCGAGAATACGCGCGAGGCCATCTGGGATGCAATGTATCGCGGAGAGGTCTACTGCACGAGCGGCACGCGTCCGACGGTGCGCGTATTCGGCGGTTGGGACTTCACGGCCAATGAACTCGGCAACCCTGAGTGGGTCTGGGTCGACCAGGGCTATAAGCGGGGTGTGCCCATGGGGGGCGACCTGCCAAATCGTCTGGAGGGCAAGGCGCCGACCTTGATGGTCAAGGCTGTCTACGATCGCGACGGGGCCTATCTCGATCGCGTTCAGATCATCAAAGGTTGGCTAGACGGGAACGGGGAGACACACGAGAAGGTCATCGACGTGGCCTGGTCGGGCGACCGCCAGCCAGATCCAAAGACCGGGCAGGTACCTCTCGTCGGCAGCACGGTTGACCTCAAGAAC
>JANNNQ010000318.1:0-2459 GCA_031398625.1 Pseudomonadota bacterium | reverse complement strand
ACGCACGCGCCCTATACCCTGCAGAAAGTCGAGCATCGCGGTCGTGCCTTGCGGCCCGGCGCGACCCGCCGCGCGTTGAAGCAACTGCGCCGCCACGCGGCTGGCGGCAAAGGTTTCCTCATGCACGGAATCGCGCATGCTGGCGAACTTCAAGCCGAGCACCGCAAGGACGAACAGCAGGCTGAGCACGCCGACGATCAAATTGATCTTCAGCCGCAGGGTCATGACTACACCCCGCTCGCCGGGTACGGCAAGCGACCCTCCGCGAGGGTCGGGCCTTGCTTGGGACGGCCCGGCGCGGCGGCCCGCAAACCCGACGCCCTCACACCACGACTGCTGGTGCAGTCGACCACGGGCTGGCGACGGGCCGATGTCATGGCGGCGATGTTAGGCGCAGTCCCGGCGCGGAACCCTCACGCCGAATCATGAAAATCATGAGGCCAATCTGGCGCGTATCTGCATTGCCGAACGCGGGGCGACCATGCACCATCAGCCGTGGGACGCAAAGCCCCGCTGCAAGCATGTCGCCGCAGCGCCACCTTCACTCAAGGAGAACTCCTATGCAATGGCAAACCCCGACTGCGGTCGATTTCCGGTTCGGCTTCGAAATCACGATGTACGTCGCCAACCGCTGATTTCCGCGATGGTCGTTGCCAACGCCCTGGGCAACCCCCAGGGCGTTGGTGTTAAGTGGCAACCAAAAACGGTCCTCCATGCGCGTCACGATTCTCGGCTCGGCCGCCGGCGGCGGCTTCCCGCAGTGGAACTGCAACTGTCGCAACTGCGCCGGTGTTCGCGCGGGTACGGTGCGGGCCAAGGCGCGCACGCAGTCGTCGATTTACATCCGGCCCGATAGCGGGATCGATGGCGTGCTGTTCAACGCCTCGCCCGATGTGCTGGAGCAGATTCGCGCCAACGCCGCCCTGCAACCTGCCCGCGCATTGCGCGACACGGCCATTGCCGGCGTGGTTCTGATGGACGGCCAGGTCGATCACGTGACCGGCCTGTTCATGCTGCGCGAGCGCGGCACGCCGCTGCCGCTGTGGTGCACCGACCCGGTCGAGGAAGACCTGATGCAGGGCAACCCGGTGCTGCGCGTGCTGGGCCATTTCTGCGGGGTGAACCGGCAACGCATTGCCATCGACGGCGCCACGTTCGAAGTGCCCGGCGCGCCCGGCCTGCGTTTTCGCGCGCTGGCGCTGTCGAGCAAGGCAGCGCCGTACTCGCCGCACCGCGAGCAGCCGGTGGCGGGTGACAACATCGGCATCGTCGTCACCGACGAACACAGCGGCAAGCGCCTGTTCTACGCCCCCGGCCTGGGCGAGATCACGCCGCCGGTGTTCGACGCGATGGCCAGCGCCGATTGCGTGCTGGTCGACGGCACGTTCTGGACCGACGAGGAAATGCCCACGCTCGGCGTCAGCAGCAAGCGCGCGCGCGAGATTGGCCACCTGCCGCAATCGGGCGCGGGCGGGATGATCGAATGGCTGTCGAAGCTGCCGCGCGGCACGCGGCGAATGCTGATCCACATCAACAACACCAACCCGATCCTCGACGAAGACTCTGCCCAGCGCGCCGCCTTGACGCGCGCCGGCATTGAAGTCTGCGAAGACGGCATGGCGATCCCACTCTGAATGACGACCATGCGCGCCGACATCCTGCAAGCTCTGCGCCCTGCCGAACCCGGCCTCGCGGCATGGAACCACGCGGAGTTCGAAGCCAAGCTGCGCGAACGCGGCCGGTCGT
The DNA here is from genome assembly GCA_031398625.1 of Pseudomonadota bacterium. Taxonomy (GTDB): domain Bacteria; phylum Pseudomonadota; class Gammaproteobacteria; order Steroidobacterales; family Steroidobacteraceae; genus CAIUGU01. The sequence continues at coordinate 713 of JANNNQ010000318.1, read as the reverse complement.
ACCACATCCACCACCCGTTCAACGTGATGCTCAACGGCGGCAAGGCCACCCAAGAGCAGATTCGCGGCTGGGTGGCGAACCGCTTCTACTACCAGATCGCGATCCCGGTGAAGGACGCGGCGGTGCTGTCCAACTGCCCCGACCGCGCGGTGCGGCGCGGCTGGGTGCAGCGCATCCTCGACCACGACGGCTTCGAGGTGAATGGCCCCGACGGCGCGGTGTTGCGCGACGAAGGCGGCATCGAGGCCTGGCTGCGCCTGGCGCAGGCCGTGGGCCTGACGCGCGAGGAGGTGCTGGACCTGCGCCACGTGGTGCCGGCAATGCGCTTCGCCGTGGACGCCTACGTGAACTTCGCGCGCCGCGCGCCGTGGCAAGAGGCGGTGTGCTCGTCGCTGACCGAACTGTTCGCGCCCGAGATCCACAAGCAGCGACTCGCGACCTGGCCCGAGCACTATCCGTGGATCGACGCCGAAGGCATGGCCTACTTCCGCAACCGCGTCAGCCAGGCGCGGCGCGATGTCGAGCAGGGGCTGGCGATCACGCTGGCGCACTTCACGACCCGGCCGATGCAGGAGCGCGCGCTCGAGATCTTGCAGTTCAAGCTCGACGTGCTGTGGGCAATGAACGACGCGATGGCCACACGCTACGGGGTCACGTCGGCATGATGCCTTTGGCAACGGACACGCTGCCACGCGTCGGCCCCGGCTTCCGGC